>WFXT01000045.1 GCA_015490475.1 Bacteroidota bacterium | reverse complement strand
CTATAATATGCCATTAAAACACCTGGTTTGACCCATTGTAGTGTAGCAGGTTTGCCAAGTTCTGGCGAAAACACGTAGTAA
Organism: Bacteroidota bacterium; assembly: GCA_015490475.1. GTDB lineage: Bacteria > Bacteroidota > Bacteroidia > JAADEI01 > JAADEI01 > JAADEI01. The sequence continues at coordinate 3,336 of WFXT01000045.1, read as the reverse complement.
AGAAGTGTATCCTGACGTATGACTTTAACCGTGTCGTAATAAGTGAAGGTAAGCGTGGTATCTTTTATAATGGTGTCTGTTTTAACAGTAACTGTCTCTGTTCCTTGTAGAGGGTCAATAGTAATGATGGTGTCTGTCTTAATTATTGTATCGTACTCTGTTCGTATGGTATGGATTGTGTCAATCTTATAGATTGGTTTGTGCAGAGGGGTACCCCATTTTTCAATTCTACCAGATGGCGTAATTATATACACATAATTCTCCGGGTCGGTAGTTATCCACACTGCTTTTGCCTTAATAGAGCCTATGGGTCTCCATTGTGCTATTGCCCTCAATTGCAATAGTATCAAACTTGTGATAATAATTAGTGTTAGTCTCCCCATTTGTGAAGATTTATTGTGTTTCCATCAAATTTAGCGTAGGTGAAGTGAGTGAGCCAATCGCCTGTGTTAACATATATGGCTCCTTTGATGGTTTTCTTTATTGGATAGTGCAAATGTGCAAATACATAGAAATCATAGTGGGTTTTGCTTTGCATCTCTTCAACAAATTTTTCGTACCTTTCCAATGCTTCCTGAGGTGGTTCAGGTGGATGGTGCATTCTGCTTGTATGAGACCATTTCTTTGCAATACATATTCCTAAATCAGGATGAACAAGTTTAAATAGTTTTCTTGCTACTTTTGATTCAAAGAGTGTGTTTATTAATTTTTCGGATGCTGGCACAGGAGGGATTTTGTGTCCATGTGATATGAAGAATTTTTTACTATTATATTCAAATGTCCATGGGTCAGATACTACTTTAATTCCCAATTCTCTTTCCAGATATCCGAACGTCCATTGGTCGTGATTCCCGGGCACAAAAAACACTTGGAAGCCGGAGTCCGTTAAGTGAGTCAGAGTGCCCATTAGCCGGACAAAACCAGCAGGAATGCAGTGTCGCCATTCAAACCAGAAATCCCAGATGTCGCCCAGCAATATTATATAAGCCTTTTCTTGCTTGTGAGTTTCATAAATATGGCTTAAAAGTTGGGTCAATCGTTTTTCTCTTACCTGAGATGGCACTTTGCTATGGGCACCCAAGTGAGCGTCTGATATAAAATATGCGTGTCTCATCGCTTGCTAACATAAGGGTTATCCTTTATATAAAATCTGCGTGGCAGTAGGGCATCCTCACCAGCATAATCAACACCTATTCTCTTCGTCCTAACTATGTCTTGTGGTTTCACAGTAATACCTATGTCTTCTATCCATATAATGTTAGACTCAGGCAAAAAGATACCATTGTGTTTGGTTGTGATTCCAAGGGCTTGCGTTAGAACCCCCGGACCTGCTGTTAATCGTCGTGTTACTTCCTTCATCTTACGTCTCTTTAGCATCGTTTCAATGCCTTCCACAGGTTCAATTGCCCTGATGAGCACAGCATCAGGATAATCTTCTTCTGATGTAACTACATTGAACATAGAATACATGCCGTAAATGAGGTAAACATAAGCGTGTCCCCCGCGTTTGAACATAGTTTCTGTGCGAGTAGTCCTGCGGTTTCCAAAAGCGTGACTAGCTCTATCATCAATTCCGCAATATGCCTCTGTTTCCACAATAATTCCCGATGTAAGCTCACCGTCAATATACGTGACCAACAATTTTCCTAATAGGTCAATACCTACTGTTTCTGCATCTCGGAGGTAAAAGCTTGAAGAAAGTCGCTTACCTCGGCTCTTCACCGAATAGCTCACGATATGCTTCCTTATAGGTTTTAAGTCTAAACTTACCGAAACTCATTTCCTTATAGTAATTCCCGCCATAGTAAATCAAAATAGGTAATAAGTCATCGGCACTTTTATAACCACGGATTATTTTAAGCCTGTTGAACCTTTCATCCAGAATCACCATGGATGGATATACCATCCTGCCATCCAGTAGTCTTAATGCAATTAGATTTGCCCTATATTCTTTAATGTAAGTGTGAGGCTTATTTTGAAAATAGATTGTATCTCTGGTTTCGGCATCTAACTTAACTGGATGATAGTATTTATTCATGACCTTTATAACTCTTGGGTCCGTGAAGGTCTTTCTGTCCAGAACTTTGCACCACCCACACCATTTGGTATAGACGTCAATAAAAATTTTCTTTGGCTTTTTCTTATTTAAGGCAACTGCTGTTTCAAAGTCGGTCCATTGAATCTTTTGACTGGTCATAGCGACCAAGATACCCAAAAATAACAGTGCAAGCGTTTGTAACAAACCTTTTTTTATCATGGCTACGTATTTTCTGTGGTCAAAGATACAACAAAACGTGTGCCACAAAAAGAAAAAGGGTGGAAGCCGCATCACGCGACCTCCACCCTCATTAAACGTCAATACTTGGTTCTATATTATTCTAGATTGACTTTGAGGACTTTTGTTGCCTTGCCGTTTGTCATTTTAAGCACATAGGTGCCAGCAGTAGGAATCCTTATGAACCTGGTTCCTGAAAATGTAATAGTTTGCATTTCCTTACCATCAACAGTGTAAACAGTAGCAGTTATTTTCTCTGGGCTATTGATGTAAATTTGATTTCCTACTACCCACATTTTGACATTGGACAGTTCTGCGATTGGAGTAAACACAGTTGTTGGGCATGAGTCTGTAATTGTCACTGATTGAACGCCACAAATGGAATGGAAAATGAACTCTACTTTGTCTCCGTTTTCAAGCGTGTCAACTACAACAGATAAGCCTTCCAGATCAACCGGTGTGGTGAACACTGTATCGGAATTGCCACCGAAGTTCGTGACAATCTCAACTCTGTAAATTGAACCTGTGTGTGCATATGGCTTTAGGGTTATAATTGTGTCTGATAGGCTATCTGGACAAAGTGTTGTTGGTGAAAAGCTAAAGCTATCCGTTGTATCTGTAACTACCACAGCTTCTCCCGCAACAGATAAATGATAGTTAAAGAAGAAAGAGTCAATAGGAGGGCTTTCAAACCATATACCCAACGGGATAAAGTTACCGTTGTTCCATATTTCAAATGCAGTATTATCTGCTGGGTCCTTGTTTTCAAGAGGTGTTGTCATCAGAAGCCCCACTGTATCCTGATTACCCCCATAGAAGAAGTTGAAACCTGCATAGAAGTCCTGTGAAATTGTTAAAGGTGTTGTAAAGTTGTAAACGAACAAGTACACATTATTTTGAATGTTTGATAAAACGACATTAGCAGGTGGATTGTTGAGGTCAATAGGTTCAGAGAATAAGACAGTGGCTTTATCAGAGCCAACAACAAGAACACCAATTTCAGGGTCTGGGTCCGCAGTAGCATTCGAATCCCACAATAGATAAGCAACAATTTGTTGTAG
>WFXT01000044.1 GCA_015490475.1 Bacteroidota bacterium | reverse complement strand
TGGTCCGTGAGCTAATATATTCATGGATTTGCAGGTGGGGATCCGAGGTGGAGGCAGGCTCGTGGCGGTCCCTAATCAGCAATTTCGGAATCTTGCTCGTTGCAATGGTGTTCTTACTTCAACTTGGAATAACGTGGAAGGTATTGTTGCCATTTGCAGGGGCTCTTGGAATAGGACTTGGTTTCGGTTTGCAAACCATTTTTAATAACTACATCAGTGGTTTTATTCTAATTATTAGCAGAAACTTGAAGGTTGGTGATGTTATAGAAATTGAGGGGAACGCAGGCAAGGCAGTAGGGAATGAAACAAACATAATTTATGGCAAGGTGGTGGATGTTAATGTTTTGACTACTCGCATACATACAGTTGACGGACTTGAAATTGCTATACCTAACTCACATTTTGTTTCAGGCAAAATAATTAACTATACTCTTAGCGATGAACTGGTGAGGTTGCATGTTCCCTTTGGAGTGGCTTATTCTTCTGACCCAGAGAAAGTTAGGAAGGTGTTGGTTGATGTTGCCAAAAGACATCCAGCGGTGGAAAAGCAACCGCCACCAGAGGTCATATTTTATGAAATGGCAGATAGTGCATTAGTATTTCACCTGCTTGTATGGGTTAATGTTAGAAGAATATGGAGGACAGTGGCTTTACGCAGTGACTTATATTTTAAAGCGTGGGATGAATTGAAAAAAGCGGGCGTGGAAATTCCATTCCCACAGAGAGACATATGGTTCAGAAACAACCTAATTATTGAACATAAGAAGGGCGAGGGAGTGAAAACAAAATCAATAAAATCAAAAGATCAATGAGGGGAATATTATTAGGGATGGTTGTAGGTATTATGGTGGGGGCAGGATTTGTTCTATGGCAAGACAAAAATAACAACTGGAAACAGGAAGCAAAAAATATGGTCAACACACAGCTTATACCAAGGGGAATCACTGACTCGGCAGTAATAAAAGCAATGCTTAATACCCCAAGACACTTATTTGTCCCGCAAAATATAAGACATCTGGCGTATGGAGACCATCCTTTACCTATTGGATATGGACAAACAATTTCTCAACCCTACATAGTTGCTTTGATGACACAGTTGTTAGAGTTACAGGGAAACGAGAAAGTTCTTGAAATAGGGACAGGAAGTGGTTATCAAGCTGCTATTCTTGCTCAGTTGGTGGATTCTGTTTACACAATTGAGATTGTTAAACCCTTGTGTGAGCAAGCCCGCAGAAGACTTGATTCTATGGGCTATAAAAATGTGATTGTTGTATGTGGAGATGGTTATAAAGGACTTCCGCAATATGCACCGTTTGATAGGATCATTGTTACTGCTGCACCACCGAATGTTCCTGAAGCCTTACTTGAACAATTAAAACCAGGAGGAATAATGGTTATTCCTGTGGGCACAACTTTCCAGAAACTTGTTAGAATTCTAAAAAAAGATGATTCTACGTATGTTTATGAAGATATTATTCCTGTTCGGTTTGTTCCAATGGTACCTGGTGGTGAAGAATAAAATGACTATGTATGATAAAGGTGAGTAAGCAGATAGAGGACATTTTTTTTGCAGGAAATAAGGGGCTTGTGGTGCTTGTGGACCCAGACAAACCTATGAAGAATGAAGCTATTAAAAAGTGGGACCATATTACCAGCTTCTGGCTTGTTGGTGGAAGTTTATTGGTAAATGGAGATGTTTATGAAACAGTGAGCACATTAAAGCAATATTCTAAAAAGCCTGTTATCTTATTTCCAGGACCTGGAATGCCCATAACAAAAGCAGATGCTATTCTTTTTATGTCTCTTATCTCTGGTAGAAATCCAGAATTGCTAATAGGACAACAGGTTATTAATGCCCCTGTGGTCAGAAAATTGGGTATTGAGCCCTTACCTACTGCTTACCTTCTCATTGGCGATGGAACTACAGCCGCTCATTATATGAGTTTTACTATGCCTTTGCCAGAGAAAAAGGAACTTGTGGAGGCTACTGTCTTAGCGGGACTCTATCTCGGATTTAAATACTTCTACCTTGATGGGGGCTCAGGAGGAAAACCTATTTCTGAAAGCATCATTAGTTTAGTTGCCCAAGTTACAGGAAGGCCACTATTTGTTGGGGGAGGAATTCGCACTGTTGACCAATGTTTGAGAGCATGGAATTCAGGAGCCACTTTTGTTGTTGTTGGAACAGCAGTGGAAAATGGTTTACTAAATACTGATGAGTTATGGGAAGCAATGCAAAGTATGAAACAATAGTGCTTGGAGGGGGATGTTTTTGGTGTATGGAAGCGGTGTTCAGACGTGTTCCGGGAGTGGTCAACGTTGTCCCGGGATATGCCGGTGGACATAAACCCAATCCTACTTATGAAGAAGTTTGCACAGGGACAACGGGGCATGCCGAAGTAGTAAAAATTGAATTTGATTCAAATGCAATAAGCCTTCAGGAAATTCTGGAAATATTTTTTCATGCTCACGACCCGACAACACCAAACAGACAAGGAAATGACATAGGTCCACAATACAGGTCAATAATTCTCTATACTTCACAAGAGCAGATTTCTGTTATTGAAAAAGCTTTAAAAAAGGCAGAACAATTGTGGCAAAAACCTGTGGTAACGGAAATTAAGCCATTAGACAGATTCTGGGTCGCAGAAGAATATCATCATAATTATTTTGAAAAGAATCCAGACAAACCATATTGCCAGGTAGTTATAAAACCTAAGGTAGAAAAGTTAATTACCAAAGGTTTACTAAATTCGTGATAAATTAAATTAGGTTTCAAATGACGGATGACATTACTGGGGCGTCCAGTAATGATAACTTTCCAGAAAAACGGGAATCCAGAGAGATAAAGGTGGAGTTTATAGGTTCCCCTAAGGAGTACTGGAAAATTTATATGATAAACCTTGCGCTTACCCTTTTGACATTTGGGCTTTACAGACCGTGGGCAAAGGTCAGACAGTATAAGTATCTTTATAATCACTTGCTTATTGATGGAATTCCTATGAACTTTACAGCCAAGCCTATACGGTTACTTATAGGACAGCTAATAGTCATGGCATTTATTGGTCTTTATTTGTATGCTGACTTGACGCGGAATATGTTTTTGACCGGCTTATTGATACTTATGTTTGTTTTATTGTTGCCAATGTTAATGTGGTTTTCATACAGGTTTTTCTTTCGTTATACTCAATGGTCTGGAGTGTCTATGTCTTTTGCTGCTTCAAAAACAGAATTCTACATTGAAACACTAATAACGTCTCTTATATCCTTATTTGTTATTACAATACCTTTTGCTCAAAAGAGGTGGTTTGAATTTATTGGCAGAAATGTATTCTGGGGTAGCAAGCGACTGTCTGTAAAGCCATCGCTTGAAAAATTGTACACAGGTTTTGGTATATACTTAGCCGTGTTTATAGGGGCATTATTTTTATTTATGGTCTGGATTTTTATTGTTGCCCTTGTGATTGCAGATGCTAACGGAAATGCCCCAGAAGGTGCTGTAGTTGCTTCCATTTTAGGATGGATGTTTCTGGGAGTGTTTATTTATCTAACTCTTTTCATGATAGGATATTCGTTTTTCAGGGGCTATACGATTCATGCTATATATCACGGTCTTAAGATTGGAAACGCTAAACTTAAGTTGAAAGTAGGTCCCATCAAATTATCAAAAGAGTTTGCAAAAATGTATTTATTAACTCTTCTGTCTTTAGGTTTTGCTTATCCATACTTGTTTGCCAAGTTTCTTTCATTGATTGCCAATAATGCATATATCGTGGTTCCAGATGGTGAAACTTTGCTGACAAGGGATGTGTCAAAAGGGGAGGTTAGTGCTATTGGAGTGGAAGCATTAGACGATGTCGGTTTTGACGTTGATTTTGATATAGGGCTATGATGTATAAGGGGCAACTTATTAGGTCGGGAGAATCAACGCGACAGGAGGTTTTGGTAAGCATAGAAGATGACAAGCTTGTGTTGGATACGGGAGATGCTTTTCGCATTAAAGAAATTGCCATTGACGATAGGACGGGAGCCCATGCCCCCTTTTTCTTATATCTGCCCAATGGTGACCAGATAATAATTACAGAAAATACGCATGAGTTTGAGCAAGAAATATACAGGAAGTTGCCATTGCATAAACGGAACTGGCTTAATAAATTTGAAACGTGGAAGAAAAGTCTCGCAGTTTCATTAATAGTATTAGTCTTGGCCACAGCATTCTGGCTCACTACAGGTAGCGACATGGCGGCAGAATGGCTTGCCGAGCAAATTCCACAGGAATTGGAATATGAACTTGGACATAATGTTATTGCGAGCCTGTCAACATTAGGTTTAACCTTAAGAAGTCCCGTTTATCAAAAAGAAAAGGAATTGGAGAAACTCTTTAACTATATTGCATCAAACTCAGATGTCAATTATGCGACGTTGCACATAACTTCTGACCTGCCTGAGGATAACGCCTTGGCTATACCGGGAGGACATATTGTGTTTACTTCCAGCATGGTAGAAAGATATATGTCTGCGGAATGGGACAGGGATGCGATAGCAGGAGTAGTGGGGCACGAATTGGGACACGTTAAATACAGGCATACGTTGAAGATTTTAATAAAGTCTGCTATGATATCTGCTATTTTCACCTTGCTCACAGGCGATGTTTCTGTTACTTCAATAGCTATGGCACAGCAAATTTTAGTTCTGTCCTATCAACGTGAACAGGAGGAAGAAGCCGATGCCTATGCAATTGAACTTCTCATTAAAAGCGGTATGGACCCTGAGCCATTTTTGGAACTTATGGAGGACCTTGGCAAAAGATATAAAACAGATGATGTTCCAGAGTTTTTTAAAACACATCCGCATATGAAAGAACGAGTGGAAAAGATGAGAGTCTTGATAAAAAAGTTACGCAAAAAGCTTAAAAATTCGGAGAAAAAAGGAAGTCAATAGCCAGTGGAACTATTAATTTTTACTAAACATTTTTATGACAAATGTCATAGTCATGCTTAAGATCAAACAATTTTACGACCGTCCATTGGCACATTTCGGTTACGCATTTGTCAGTGATGGCGAAGCAGCAGTTGTTGACCCCGGCAGAGACATAAAACCCTATATTGACTGGATTGAACAGCAAGGAGCAAAATTAGTGGCTGTTTTTGAGACGCATCCGCATGCAGACTTTGCTTCATCACACAAAGAACTGCTTGAGAAATATGGTGCATCTGTATATGTGAATCCTAAAATGGGAGTTAAATATCCGCATGAACCAATGGATGATGGAGATGAGGTTAAAGTTGGTAATGTGATTGTTAAGGCACTGTTTACGCCGGGGCACTCACCAGACCATAATTCCTATCTTGTTTATGACAACGGCAATCCTGTAGCAGTATTTACAGGAGATTCTTTGTTCATTGGAGATGTTGGGCGTCCTGATTTAAGGGAGGGAGCAGGAGCAATACAGGAGCAACGGGATAGATTAGCACGACAGATGTTTCATACTATTCATGAAGTGTTTGCTAAATTGCCAGATGATGTAAAAGTGTATCCTGCCCATGGAAAAGGGTCTCTCTGTGGACGCAATATGCGAGAAGAAACCGTATCAACGATAGGACAGGAGAAATTAACTAATTGGGCATTCCAGATCAAGGACGAGGATAAATTTGTTGAGACTTTGCTTGCCAATCAACCGTTTATCCCTGTTTATTTCCCTTATGATGTTGAAGTGAATAGGGAGGGGGCACCAGCATTGGCTGATAGTATTCAAAAAGTAAAATTTGTGGATACACTTGAGGATGGAATTCCTGTTGTTGACATTCGTAATCATGCAGACTATCAGAGTGCCCATATTCCCGGAAGTATTAATATTCCTGACATTTGGAATGAAAATGTTGAAACATGGATAGGCACATTTTTTAAACCGGGAGACAGGTTCTATCTTGTTGGCTATGATGCAGAAAGCCTTTTAAAATATCTGCATCGCGTTGCTAAGATTTACTATGAACCATTTGTAGCAGGATTAAAAGTATTGACACAGGAAGATACTACTGAATCCACGGATCCAGTTGATATAGATCAATTCAGGAAAAATCCGGAAGCTTTCACAATTGTTGATGTTCGCACAACACAAGAGGTTGAAACAACGGGCCCATTCTTTGAAAATGCCATCAATATTCCACTGCATGAATTGCCTGAAAGGGTTCATGAAATTCCGTCTGACAAGCCTGTTGTAGTGCATTGTGCTGGTGGATATAGGTCGGATGTTGCTGAATCTATTATCCGAAGTAAAAGACCTGATTTGAGGGTGGCAAGCTTAGGGGCGTACATCAAAGAATTTAAGAATTAGAACCATAGGCAGTTTGATAGAAAGAATTTCTGGGAAACATTTTGGCATATCTTTGCATTAACTAACAATAAAAAAACTGCACGAGATGAAGAAAGGTATTCATCCCAATTATAGGTTTGTGGTATTCAGGGATGTGGCAACAGGAGAGGAGTTTTTGACTCGTTCCACAGTGGAGACAAAAGAGACGACCATCTGGAAAGATGGAAAGGAATATCCTCTTTATAAACTGGAAGTTTCTGCATATAGCCATCCATATTTCACAGGTAAGATAAGATATGTGGACACAACTGGACGAATTGAGAAGTTCAAACAGAAATATGCAAAATATCAGCAGAAAAACAAATAAGGAAGCAAGCATATTTATGTAATGCCACGAATTGTCCTTGTTGATACACAAAGTGGCTGGGAGGGCTTATTACCTATTACGTACTTTAGACCTATACCTTATATCAGAATTGGCTCATTAACTATAAAAGAAGCATGGGAGAAGGCTCTGGGACAGAAAGTATTCGTCAAACCATTGGATATTCACAAGGAGATTTTTTGTGAGGAGATACCAGACGATGATTATATCATCTCAGTTGACAGCCGTTTGTTACCAACTAAGCAGGTTGTAGATATAATAACTGCCGATATAGAAAGGGGAGAGGCGGTTCTTTTTAATGGTGAACCGATAATTACCTACGGTTGCGACCTTGATGACTATAATGATTCTCGGGAGTTTTCTGACGTTTTAGATGATGTAAAAATTGTTTCTCATCCATCAGATATTGTTAGGTTTTTGCCTGAATTCTTGTTCCCGTTTGATATTGCTCAACTTGGCAGTTTTGAGAAATTGGCAGGAGAAAACGTAACTATCTGGGGAAACTTGCAAAATTTATATGTTTCTCGAAATGTTAGAATAGACCCTTGTTTTATAGATACTTCAAAGGGTCCGGTGGTAATAGACGAGGGGGCAACAGTGATGATGGGGGCGATGATTGAAGGACCAGCATACATAGGTCCATATTCTGTAGTTAAAATGGGTGCTAAGATTTATGGACCCGTTGCACTGGGACCGTATTGTAAAGTTGGTGGGGAAGTTAGCCACACAGTTTTTCAGGGATATAGCAACAAGGCACACGACGGTTTTATTGGACATGCGTATATCGGCGAATGGGTTAACATAGGGGCAGATACGAATAACTCAAATTTGAAAAACACGTATGGACCCGTTAAGATGTGGGACTATGCTCAGAAGAAGTTTATTGATACGGGAATGCAGTTTCTGGGGCTCATTATGGGAGACCATGCTAAAGCAGGAATAAATACTATGTTTAATACAGGCACTGTTGTTGGTGTCAGTGCCAATGTTTTTGGGGCAGGTTTTCCGAGGACATTTATTCCATCATTTGCGTGGGGCGGTGCTCATGGATTCACTACGTATAACGTTGAGAGAGCTCTTGATACAGCACGTAGAATGATGGCACGACGCAATGTTGACCTGACACCTGAATATGAACGTTTGTTTAGAAAAGTTTTTGAACTTTCTCAATGGGAAAGATGGTGGGAAAATAATCAATGACAATGAGGAAGAAAATTGTGGCAGGCAACTGGAAAATGAACACTACTGTTAGTGAAGGTAAACAATTGTTACAGGACATTATCAAATTGCTTGGTGGGACATCAGAACCAGCCGATGAAGTGATTATATGCCCACCCTTTACTCATTTATATGCTTTTAAGCCTTTCCTATCAGACACGAAGAATATTTACTTGGGTGCTCAGAATGTGCATACAGAAGATAGTGGTGCCTATACTGGTGAGATTAGTGCAATAATGCTAAAAGATATAGGTGTGGACTATGTTATAATTGGGCATTCTGAAAGGAGGCAATATTTTAAAGAGGACGATATACTATTGAGGCAAAAGGTGGAACAGGCTTTGAAACACGGGCTTAAAGTTATCTTTTGCGTTGGTGAAACAGAAGATGAATATGAACGCAATCACAGTGAACATGTTGTAAAAAGACAGGTTATCTCAGCGTTGTTTACCCTTGAACCAGATCAGTTTCAAAATATTATAATTGCTTATGAGCCGGTGTGGGCAATAGGAACAGGAAAAACAGCCACGCCTGACTACGCACAGAAAATGCATTCTTTTATTCGTGGATTGGTGAAGCAACGATATGGCGAAAAGATAGCAGAAGGCACAACAATTTTGTATGGTGGAAGTATTAAACCGAGCAATGCAGGAGCGTTGTTTCAGCAACCAGATGTTGACGGAGGCCTTGTTGGAGGAGCCAGTTTAGACGCACAATCCTTCGTTGAAATTGTTAAACAAATCTCATAAGCATGGCTGAGATAAAAGTTTATCTTGAAGGAATTGGTGAAGTTTCTGTTCCACAGGGCATTAAGTTAGGAGATATAGTTGAAAAGTTTTACTCTGATAAGAAAGATGAGATTCTTGGTGCAGTTGTTAATAAGCGTGATATTCGGGATTTTCACTATGAAGTTCAGGATGGGGACCATATACGTCCTGTAACGTGGGAAGACCCTGAAGGAAAGCATATTTTCTGGCATTCTTCGGCACATCTGCTTGCCGAAGCACTGGAAGTTCTTTTTCCGGGTGTAAAATTTGGTACGGGTCCAGCGATAGACACTGGGTTTTATTATGACGTGGACCTTGGCGACCGTTCCATAGGAGAAAAGGAGGTCAAGGAGATAGAAAAGAAAATGCTTGAGTTGGCACGACGCAAGAGCCCATTCAAAAAAAGAGTTTTATCTAAGCAGGAAGCAATTGAATATTATAAGAAAAAGGGAGACCCTTATAAACTGGAAATCCTTGAAAGTATTGAAGATGACGTCGTTTCCTTCTATGAACACGGTAATTTTGTTGACTTGTGCCGTGGTCCTCACCTGCCACACACAGGATTTATCAAAGCAGTTAAAATAACGAATGTAGCAGGGGCTTATTGGCGTGGAGACCCGTCCCGACCACAATTGACACGTATTTATGGAGTTTCATTTCCATCAAAAGCAGAACTTAAGGAGTATCTTAGGCGATTAGAAGAAGCAAAGAAACGGGACCATCGGGTTCTGGGCAAGCAATTGGGCATCTTTACATTTTCCCAAAATGTGGGTTCTGGGCTACCTTTGTGGCTTCCTAATGGAGCAATTTTGCGTAGGCAACTGGAGGATTTCCTTTATAATGAGCAGGTTCGTAGGGGTTATAAATTTGTTTATACGCCGCATATTGCCCGAAAGCACCTATATGAAATAAGTGGGCACTTTCAAAAATATCATCATCACATGTTTCAGCCTTTCACTTCGCCAGATGAAACAGAGGAATATATTTTGAGACCTATGAACTGCCCGCACCATTGTGAGATATACAAGTCAGAACCAAGGTCATATAGGGATTTGCCTTTGCGATTGGCAGAGTTCGGTACAGTATATAGATATGAGCAATCTGGAGAATTGAGCGGATTATTGCGAGTTAGAGGATTTACCGTTGACGATGCACATATTTTCTGTACACCAGACCAAGTTCTTGATGAATTTAAAAATGTTATAGACCTTGTTCTGTTCGTATTTAAAAAACTAGGTTTTACCGATTTCAGCGCACAAATTTCTGTTAGAGACCCAGAAAATAAAGAAAAGTATATTGGAGATGACAAATTATGGGAACAGGCGGAGCAAGCCATTCAGCAGGCAGCAGAAGAAATGAAATTACCAGCCAGAGTAGTGGAGGGCGAAGCGGCTTTCTATGGTCCCAAACTGGACTTTATGGTTCGGGATGCTCTGGGACGTGAATGGCAGCTTGGTACAATTCAAGTGGACTACAACCTTCCACAACGTTTTGACCTAACTTATATGGGGCCAGACAATCAGTTACACAGACCCGTTATGATTCACAGAGCACCATTCGGGAGCATAGAGCGTTTCGTTGGAGTTCTTATAGAGCACACAGAAGGCAAATTCCCCTTGTGGTTGGCACCGATACAGGTTGCAATTCTCACCATATCTGAGAAGTTTGTTGATTATGGCAAACAGGTTGAACAAAAGCTCAAAGAAGCTGGTTTTAGAACCGTTCTTGATGATTCTGACGAAAAAATAAACAAGAAAATCCTCAAAGCAGAAAAACAACGCATTCCATATATGGCAGTTGTTGGGCAACGGGAAGCAGAGGAGGGGACTGTAGCAGTC
>WFXT01000043.1 GCA_015490475.1 Bacteroidota bacterium | reverse complement strand
ACATTACTGTTTGAGTAATACAATAAACTACAAGTATAGTTCAGTCTTTGAGGGTATGAGGCACAGGAGAACTTGTCTTTTTATAGGAAATATGTTTAATCGCCTATTAATAATAGAATTTAAGGCAATAGCTTAGGTCCCGATTTGTCAGAATAGTGTAACTTTGCCATAAAAAAGATACATATGAGATTCAATGTTGCAGCCAATGACCTTTTAGATGTCTGTAAGGAAGTGAAGCGAGTAATATCTGAAAACACAGTCCTACCTGTATTAAGATGTTTCTTATTTGAATTGAATAACGGAGAACTGCAAATTATAGGGAATAATATTGAAAGTGGAATAAAAGCGAAAGTTAGCGTTGACGGAACAGGAACAGGGAAGGCTGCTATTCCTGCTAAAATGTTCCTTGAGTTTTTGAGGAATGTTAAAGATGAACCTCTTGCGATTGAAATAGACCCAGAGCACTTTTCTCTAATTATTACAACTAATACGGGTCGGTACATCATAACCGGGGACAATCCAGAAGAATTTCCATTGCTTCCAGAAATAGAAGGTGGTACTCAAATAGTCATTCCAGCTGCACTGTTAAAGCATTTTATAGAAACTACTCTCTTTGCTGCCTCTAAGGATGAAGAAACGAGTAGAGCCCTTGCTGGAATCAGAATTGAATTTAGTGAGGAGGGCATTAGTTTTGTTGCCACAGATGCCCATCGCCTAATTGTATATTCAACTAACGAGGTTTCTGGAGCCTCTGCCGGTGCAACAGCTACTGCATTCACTTTGCCCAGAAAAGCCGCAGCTACACTTAAAGAAATATTGCCTTCTGATGAAGAATTGCAAGTCTCCCTAACTTTCAATGATAAGTATGCTTACTTTCAGTTTGGAGACACTATTTTTTACACTCAACTGATAGATGCAGCGTTCCCTGACTATAAGCAGATTATTCCTAACGAATATCCCAATCATTTGACTGTTAATAAAGACCAGTTGTTGACTGCCCTTAAGAGGGTTTCATTGTTTGCTAATCGTACTACACAGGCTGTAATGTTTGAACTTGGTCCTGAACCCAAGTTAACTGCTGAAGATATTGATTTTTCTAACAGGGCTGAGGAAAGATTACTTGCTACATATCAAGGCGAACAGATGAATGTTACCTTTAATGCCCCTTTCTTGGAAGAGGCAGTAAAACATTTTCCTGTTGATGAATTGAGAATTGAATTTAAATCTGTTGAAAATCCTGTAATGATTTATCCCAATGATGATCTACCTAATAGAAAGGTGTTAATGCTTATTATGCCAGTGGGGTAATGAGTCAAATCAGGCATTTATATAATTAAAAAAGCCTATTTTAGCACCAGATAAGCGCTATGATTAAGATAGGTGTGCTGAAGGATAATGATGGGCGTGTTGCTCTTGTGCCCCAGGATGTTTATGCCCTTGTAAAGAAAGGTTTTAAGGTACTGATTGAAACTGAAGCAGGAAAGAATGCTCTATTTGCTGATAGTGATTATGAAGCAGCAGGAGCTCAAATAGTGAACAGGCAAGAAATTAGGGAAAATGCAGACATAGTTGTTTCAATCAATTTCCCTGAAGACTTTGGGGTTAGAGAGGGCCAAACATTGATTTGTCTTACCTATTTTTTGTGGCATAAAGACCGTGCTCTGAAAATAGCTAATGCTAAGGGAACGCTTATTGCTCTGGACGCAATTCCACGTATCACAAGGGCTCAGTCAATGGATGTCTTGTCTTCTCAGGCAACTATTGCTGGTTATGAAGCAGTTGTCTTGGGGGCAGAACTTCTGCCAATCCTTATGCCTATGTTATCCACTGCTGCAGGCATGGTAAAGCCTGTGGAAGTATTGGTAATTGGTGCGGGAGTAGCAGGTCTTCAGGCTATAGCTACTGCTAAACGACTGGGTGCTAGAATCACTGGATATGATGTAAGAGAATCTGCACAGGAGGAAATAAGAAGTCTCGGTGCTCAAGTGCTTCATCTGGAGGGAGCCAGGACAGAAGAACAGGGAGGCTATGCAGTTGAACAGACGGAAGATTTTCTAAGAAGGCAGCAGCAAACTTTTGAAAAACAAGCAAGTAAAACAAATCTGATTATCACTTCTGCTGTTGTGCCGGGCAAGAAAGCGCCAATTCTCATTACAAGGAAGGCTCTTGAGAATATGCCACCTGGCGGGGTGGTAATAGACCTTGCAGCTCAATTTGGTGGCAATACGGAAGTAACAAAAGCAGATGAGATTGTAGAATATGGTAATGCTAGAGTCGTTGGTTATACAAGTTTGCCTGCTCGCAAACCCAGAACCGCCAGTACGTTATTTAGCAAGAACATATTCAATCTGCTTGATTTGTTAATTGAGGAGAACCAGTTGAAATTTGATTTTTCGGATCAAATAATAAGTGATTGCACAATAGTTTACAATGGAGAATTGAGGCACCCTGCATTAAAATCAGATAAACAATGAATGTGTGGATTGAATTTTTTCTGTCAAACCTTGACATGATATATATTGTCATCCTTGCCTTATTCCTTGGAGTGGAAGTTATTTCTGCTGTTCCTACAATATTACATACGCCCTTGATGTCTGGTGCTAATGCCATTCATGGGGTTGTTATAATAGGAAGTATTATAGCCCTTGCCCTTGCACCCGAAGATAATTACCTATTACTCGGATTGGGATTTGCTGCCGTTGTCCTTGGGACGCTTAACGTTGTTGGGGGTTTCGTTGTCACAGACAGAATGCTTGAGATGTTTAAAGAAAAGAAGAAGCAATGATTGAAAACGCAGATGCTGCAAAGGTGTTTCTGGAAGTGGCTTATTTGCTTGCAGCTCTCTCTTTCGTATTTGGCTTAAAAATGATGAGTCACCCTAAGACAGCACGACAAGGCAATGCAGTGGCTGCCGCCGGAATGGGTATAGCAATCCTTGCTACAATAGTTTTTCTACTACTGGAAGGGTTGATGCCCATAACAAATCTTGGGTTGATAATTGCTGGATTGGGCATAGGCAGTATTGCAGGAACATGGGCAGCTCGCAAAGTTCCAATGACTGCAATGCCACAAATGGTTTCTCTCTTTAATGGGATGGGAGGTGCTTGTGTAGCACTTATCTCACTTGTAGAAGTATATCATTTTCATCCCGAAACATGGGATTTATATGCATACCTTGAATATGGGAGTATCTTGTTGGGAACACTTATTGGTAGTATTTCTTTTTCCGGCAGTATCATTGCCTGGGGCAAACTGGAGGGTAAGATTTCCGACAAGTGGGCACGCATAAAAGGCATCAATCTTCTTAATGCTTTGTTATTGCTTGTTACTCTCAGCTATGGGTTTTATATCTGGCTTAATGGAGACCTTGATTTTGTAAAGGTTGTAATATTCTTTGCTCTTGCTGTTTTATATGGGATCACTTTCGTATTACCTATTGGTGGAGCAGACATGCCCGTTGTTATATCCCTGCTTAATTCATTCACAGGTACTGCGGCTGCCTTTGCGGGCTTCGCTTATGATAATATGGCGATGATAATAGGCGGTATATTAGTAGGGTCTGCAGGAACATTGCTCACTATCCTTATGACTCGTGCTATGAACAGGTCCCTTATGAATGTCCTATTGGGGGCTATTGTGGGAGGAGGTGCTAAAAGTGCAGAAGAAGGAGAAAAAAACATTAAAGAAGTTACGCCACAAGATGCAGGTATTATGCTTGCTTATGCAAATAAAGTAATATTTGTTCCGGGATATGGACTTGCGGTTGCTCAAGCTCAACATGCATTACATGAGCTAGAGAAATTACTTGAAGAGAGAGGAGTTGAAGTGAAATACGCAATCCATCCTGTTGCTGGGCGAATGCCAGGACACATGAATGTGTTGCTTGCAGAGGCAGACGTGCCCTATGATAAACTTCTTGAACTGGAACAGGCAAACCAGGAATTTCCAACCACTGACGTTGTTGTGATTATTGGTGCTAACGACGTTGTTAACCCTGCTGCCGAACAGGACCCATCCTCGCCAATCTATGGTATGCCTATATTACAAGCATATAAGGCGAAAAATGTAATTGTAATTAAGCGTAGTATGAGACCTGGATATGCAGGAATTGATAATCCGCTGTTTTATATGGATAATACAAGGATGCTTTTTGCTGATGCTAAAAAAGCCATTGAAGAAATAATCAAGGCAATCCAAGAACTTTGAAGCCATTTAGAATAGTTAATGCCCGAATTGTAACTTCTCAAGGGATTATTGAAGGAGACATTTTAGTAGAACCGCCCTTTATCATAGAGGTTGGAAGGGTTTCTAAGCAAACAGCGACTGTTTTTGATGTTGAAGGTAGGTATGTATTACCCGGAGCGATTGACCTGCACGTTCATTTTAGACAACCCGGTCTGGAGTACAAGGCAACAATTGAAACTGAAAGTAAGGCTGCTCTAAGGGGAGGAGTGACTTCATTTATAGATATGCCAAATACGATTCCGGAAACCACGTCTTATACTGCATGGCGCGACAAAATGAATATTGCACAGGAATTATCGTGGATTAATTATGCCTTTTATCCTGGAGTAACGCCTGATAATATTGATGAATTGCCAGAATGGGCTCACCATCCTAATATCCCTGCAGTAAAAGCATTTCTTGCACGTAGCACAGGCAATCTGCTTATAAATTTAGAAGAGTTTGAGCATTTGCTGGAGATTATTGATGTCCCTGTTGCTGTGCACAGTGAACTGGAAAGTATTGTTAGAAATAACTCTTTAAAACTTAAAAATGAGTATTTTCCTGAGATACACATGTATGTACGACCACCAGAAGCATGCTATCAAGCCACCCAATCGGTAATATCATTAGCGCGTAAATATCATAAACATGTTCATATACTACACCTTTCCACAAAAGAAGAGGTTGATTTGCTGATCAAGGATAAACCAGAGACTGTTTCCATTGAGACTTGCCCGCAATACTTGTTCTTTGATTCTTCTGACTATTATCATTGGGGCAATTGGATAAAGTGTAATCCTTCAATAAAACGAACTCAAGACAGAGAGGCGCTGCAAAAAGCATTGAATTCTGTTATAGATACTATTGGAACAGACCATGCACCACATTTGGTCTCAGAAAAAATAAGACCTTACTGGAAAGCACCATCTGGAATACCATCAATTGAAGGACTTATTCCGCTGATGACTACTTTTGTGGAAAATGGTAACATATCATGGCATCGACTCGTGCAACTAATATCAACAAATCCCGCTAAAATTTATAAAATCAACGCAAGGGGTGATATTTCAGAAGGCATGTATGCAGACCTGGTGGTTCTTGAACAACAAACATGGAAGATGTGTTCGTCATATCATAAATGTGGCTGGAATCCTTATTTATACAGAGAACTTCCCTATAAAGTAGTACAAGTATTTGTTAATGGAACTCTTTCCTATGTAGATGAGGGACAACCCAGATGGATAGTTAGGAATCCAATGCCTCTACGATTTCGTTGAAGTTTCTTGTATCACAGCAGATGAGCACTAATAGTTATGCCTATCTCACAGTTGACTTTTTCCATGGAAAAATTTTCCTTCTTACTATCTACATTTACAGAAAAATTTGAGTGTTATGATAAACAGAAAAATTCTGGAATGTGTACCTAATTTTAGTGAAGGCAGAAACAAAGAAGTTATTAATGCTATTGCTGAGGCTATTAGGAGTGTTGAGGGAGTTCAATTGCTTGATGTTGACCCAGGAGAGGCAACCAATAGGACAGTTATGACCTTTGTTGGGGAACCCGAGAAGGTGGTGGAAGCAGCATTTCAGGCTATTAAAACAGCAGCAGAGTTAATAGATATGCGAAAACACAAAGGAGCCCATCCCAGAATGGGTGCTACTGACGTGTGTCCACTGGTGCCAGTAGCAAATATGACTATGGAAGAAGCATCTGAATGGGCTCACAAACTGGCAAGGAGAGTTGGCGAGGAATTAAAGATTCCTGTTTATATGTATGAATTTTCTGCTACTAAACCAGAAAGAAGAAGCCTTGCTAACATAAGGCAGGGTGAATATGAAGCACTTCCCGAAAAATTGAAATCGCCAGAATGGAAACCAGATTATGGTCCTGCTGAATGGAACGACCACGTGGCTAAAACAGGAGCCACGGCAATTGGTGCTAGACCGTTCCTTGTCGCATATAACGTTAATCTGAACACTACTAATGTTAGACGGGCTAATTTGGTGGCTTTTGATATTCGGGAAAGAGGACGTCTGCTTAGAAAAGGTCATCCCGTAATAGGTGAAAAAGTTCTTGATGCAGAAGGGAAACCTGTTTATATGCCGGGAACATTAAAAGGAGTTCGGGCAATAGGCTGGTATATAGACGAATATGGTATTGCCCAGGTTTCTATGAATATTACTAACATTGACGAAGTGCCCATTCACGTGGCTTTTGAAGCCACTGATGAATCCGCACGTAAAAGGGGGCTCAGGGTTACAGGGTCTGAAATTGTAGGGCTTGTGCCACTGAAGGTCCTTCTGGAAGCAGGAAAGTATTATCTAAAGAGACAAAGAAGGTCATGGGGAGTTCCAGAAGAAGAAATTATTCATATTGCAATTGAGAGCTTGGGGCTTAATTCCGTTCAGCCTTTTGATCCTGAAAAGAAAATAATAGAATATCGCATACAGGAAGAGGAAAGAAAAAATAGTCTCGTAAGAAAAACAGTTAGAGAATTTGTTAATGAAGTGTCCGTTGATAGTCCTGTCCCAGGAGGTGGCTCTGTTGGAGCATTGGTGGGTTCTCTTGCCGCTGCACTCGCTTCAATGGTGGCTAATCTTTCGGCACACAAGCACGGTTGGGAAGATAAATTTGAATATTTTTCTACTCTTGCCGAAAAAGCACAGCAACTCAAAGATAAACTATTATATCTGGTTGATGCTGATAGTAAATCCTTCCAGAAGGTTATGGATGCATTCAGAATAAAAGGAAATCCCGAGGAAAAACAGCAAAGGATACAGGAGGCTTATAAAGAAGCTTTGGAAGTCCCTTATCAAACGCTTGAAACAGTTAAGGAAGTGTTTCCATTACTTGAGGAGCTGGCAGAGAAAGGATTACAGGCTTCAATTACCGATGTGGCAAGTGGTTCATCCTGTGCACGTGCCGCCGCGGAGGCTGCTTATATGAATGTTTTAATCAATGCACGTGAAATAGAAGACAAAAAATGGGTTTCTGAGAAGTTAAAGTCTGCTAAAGAATTGCTTGATGATGTTAAACAAAGGCATGAGAAGTTGTTTGATAAAGTGTTGACCAAACTGGTGGAGTAATGTATGTGCCTTTTGTCAAAGCACATGGCACAGGGAATGATTTTATTGTTATTATAGATCCTAATGACCAATATAAGCTGTCTTCCAGGGAAATAAAAGAACTGTGTAGCAGGCACACTGGCATAGGAGCGGATGGGTTGATTAGAATTATTCCTGGGGAGAAGGCTGTTTTTAGAATGTTATATTACAATTCTGATGGGCAGGAAGCATCCTTTTGCGGCAACGGTTCTCGTGTGGCTGTATGGCTTGCCTATCAGGCAGGATGGACTGAGAATAGAAAACTTCTTTTTGTTGCCAGTGATGGTAAACACACGGCTTATGTTAAGGAAAACGGTGTGGTTGGTGTCTCGGTGAATTTCCTGAGCCAGATGATTGACTATAATGATGGAGTCTTGATAGATACCGGAG
>WFXT01000042.1 GCA_015490475.1 Bacteroidota bacterium | reverse complement strand
GAATTATAAATCAGCAAGCCCACATCAGGAGAAGTGATATGAGTATTACGTTGTTCTGTTGTCAGACGAGGTATCAAAATACCTCTTGTGGTATCAAAAATTTCAACTTTTGCATTGGGAGAGGGAGGTTTGCCTATTCCCACATTTTGCGCTACACTGACAAAAGCAAGAAAACATGACACCCCAACAAGCACTGCTTTCTTAACCATGATGCACCCCTTTTGAACCCCACCACCCACAATGGTATTACAAAATTACAAAAAATGAGATAAAAAATTAAAAATTTCTGGATTCTGGATTATGAAAGGTATCAGAACATCTGAGGAATATCTTCGGTTTCATCCCTTTGCTTCTTGCGTTTCTTTATCTCACCCTTAGAGAAAGAATAGGAAACCCTTAGGGCTATTGAATTTCTTGTCGGTACTATGTCAACCACAGACCATCTTCTGAGTGTGTTTATTTCATTGTAAGTCACAAATGCATAATCTGCGCCCAGCAGTCTTAAAGGAGGGACATAACTGATTCCAACAGAAAGACGTCGTTTTAGCCAGAATGACCTGAGGAAGAAAATCCACATATCCGCATGCCGTTCACCACCCATTTTGTAACCTGTCGCAGTTATGTTCATTGAAACTGAATTAATCTGCATTATACCAACAGATAACTTTCTGTCCATGAAAGTGTAAGCAATCATAAAAAACGAAGTGAAATCAGAAATTGACCTGATTGTGTTGTTCACCTTCAGGTTTTCTTTGTATATATCAAAGTTTACCAGAGCAAAAATCTTTTTGCCCAGAGGAACTGGTATTGCAGCATTGACCCCATATCTGGAAAAGAATCCTGCGTTAACTGGTTTTAGCACCACTCTATATCCGGACACCGTATCAATAGCGTTAGTTATATAATTGTTTGACCATTGGAAATATGGTTCAATACGGGCTCTGCCGCCATAGGCACCCAGTTGGAGTGAAATTTTATGCACATAGTATGGCTTGAGGTCTGGATTTCCTGTCTGATACGTATATGCATCAATTGAAGTTATGCTTGGCAGGAGTTCACGAATACTCGGGTATCTGAACCTGACTCTATACCTTAGCCTTAGGGAAAGCATTTTATGAAATTTCCATAAGACATCCAGAGCAGGTTGAAACACACTTACTGTTAAGCGATTGGTGTCCACAGAGTAATCATACAATTCAAAAGCGGTGCCCCCCTTAATAATGAATTTGCCCGGCGAATAAGAAAGGTAAGCATATGTCTGAAATCTGGAAAGAGCCATATTTGTTGTTATTGAATCAGAGCGAACATGAACATCATTGTTGTAGGTATGAAAGACAAAATTCCCCGCTTCCTTCCTGTTATGCCATCCCAAGCCTATTATTGAGCCAATGTTTTCAAACCAATGCTTTTCCCATTCTGCAATAGCACGCCACCTTAATGTTGTGTTTTTCGTTAATTCTTCTCGTTTCAAAGTTCCTGATGAAAAGTTATTAGCACTGTAACCATCACCTTTGCTTATTCTTAAATCAATAGTAAGTATGTTTGTCTTATCTGGTTGTATTTTCATATATCCATTTGCTCTGTTGTTTTCGGAAAAAGAGATAGTTTGCCTTGCAATAGCATAGTTAGTATCCAGTGTTAGTGTCAGACCCGAAAGTGTGTCAATATATACGTACCTGTCACTCACCTGCCATGCGCCAGAGAATGATGTTGGCACAATATCTCGCCGATGCGAAAATTCAATGCTTAAAATTTGTCCCGGATGCGGTATGTGGTCAAAGCCTGCTGATGCACGCATCCCCCACACAGTACCATAGTTGTTAATAGGTCTGTTATCTGGAGGTAAGTTATAGACGTATATTGTGCCACCTGTAGGAACCTGAACATGCATACTATCTGTCTCTATGCGTGGAGGACGTGGCATCCATGAATAAACAGAAGCATAAATAGTATTTTTATTGTAAGTATAAGAGCCAGATAAACCACTAAAAGCAAAAGGAACTTTATAGGGAACACTTTCCAGAAAGGGAGTATATGCTACCATTCCTGAATAACTAACATCATATCCAATATAATCGTCTCTCAGAATTATGTTGATTATTGCTGAATATCCTTCAAGCCCATACCTACCAGTAGGGTCCCTTATAATTTCTATCTTCAAAATCCTATCGGGAGGAATGTTTTTTACATATTCTGCTGATTTTTCCATTCCATTAACCAAAATCAGAATGTTAGGGTTATTATCAACCATAAAAGCGTCTTCAAAGGGGTTATACTGGATTCCGGGAAGTTTCTGCAAAACATCTCTTGCTGTTGTTGTGTTTTCTTTTAATTCCTTAGTAACCAGAAAAGTTGTCTTGTCTGCCCCTTCTTCACTAGCAGACACACGAACTTCAACTTCTTTCAATTGTTTAGAAGCAGGTTTCATATATACAGTTCCCAAAAACACATCTTCTGAAGCTGCAATCACGAAGGATGTATCTTGATACCCCACTAACTTAAGGAGCACGTGCCACCGACCCGGTTTTATCTCTAAAGTAGCAATTCCATTATCATCTGTTGTAGTAAAGTGCCTTGAGCTGTCTTTAAGATTTGTAAATACCACTAACACAGCAGGAAGAACATCCCTGCTATCCCTATCTTTAACTTTCAATGAGACCGTGATTTCTCGTGAGTTCCACATCCTGTTAGGAGGCTGACCAAAAACATTTAAAAGGCTTAGCAATATAAGAGCTATCATACCTTGAAAGGTTCTTCTCATCATGTTATATGTTTTGTGCTGATTGTAAAAATAGATATTTTGGGTAAAGCGATGATTAGACTTGTTAATTTGGGAAACTTTTTGTATGGTTTTTCGTATATAGCAAGCTGCAGACGTTGCTTGAAAGATTGGAGGGTCTTTCCCCCTTCTTTTACTCAGAGAAGGGGAAGGGGTAGTGTCGGGATAGGGAAATGTCCCAACTGCTGTAAACAATTGGTAAACAGAACACTTTTGCTTCAACAAGTTACGCATCAACAAAATAGTTTTTGTCTAAAAATTAGAGCCCATGTGGAAGCGCATTGATTGCCTTACGGTAGATGTCTTAGACCCTCTTGAATGGAAAACTGAAGAAGAATATATAGATAGTATCCAAGAAGGTATTGAATTACCGGGATCTGCTAAGCAAGACCTTATCATTGCTGTTACGTTTTACGGCACCATCGTTTTAAAGCATGAATTCTGCTTCTCAAAATCTTTATTAGGTGAGAAATTTAACGGTTTGCGGAGATACAACGCGTATTTCTACTATAATTTTAATTTATTGTCAGAACGCTTTGATTATAATGATGACATTATCCCATATCTACCAACAAATGAATATGAAATTCAAACCATCAAACTGCATGAACTCTTAGATTTCCTAAAAGCTCAGGAGAATCGGCCTGTATATTTC
>WFXT01000041.1 GCA_015490475.1 Bacteroidota bacterium | reverse complement strand
CCCTTAAACAGTCTATATCGTTAGCATCTATGGAACTCTAAGTAAACTACTCTTAGCTCATAAAAGAGCTTCGGATAAGTTTACATTACACTCCCAATGAGTGCCTTATCATCACTGATGGAGTAGTTCTACTACTACTCCAATTCACATCTTAGCATAAGATCGCAATCCTTGTTTTAATGGACCTACCACTCTAACAGCACCCTTTCAAAATCATTGATTTTGCTGGTTGTTTCATAGGGGGCATGGTGAGAATAGGCTTTATAAAAGCGATAAACAAAATATTACAATTTAATGTAAATATGCGTTTACACATTCAAGGAAAACTCAAGATTTTTAAGCATTACAAACACCACAATGTCAAACAACATCAGTATTGCGAACTTCTTTGAGCGGGCGACCGGATTCGAACCGGCGACCCTCAGCTTGGAAGGCTGATGCTCTACCACTGAGCTACGCCCGCTTCTCGTGTGGGGGGACCAGGATTCGAACCTGGGAAGGCCTTTCGGCCAATGGGTTTACAGCCCACCCCGTTTGGCCGCTCCGGCATCCCCCCAATTTTTTGCTTTGAGCCAGGGAGGGGATTCGAACCCCTGACCTGGTGATTACAAATCACCCGCTCTGCCAACTGAGCTACCCTGGCAGCCCAGTTCACGCTATATAAACAGTGCAACCATTCATAAAGTTCCCGTTCCACTTTCCTCAATTCAACCTTGTTGCCACCACACATCGCTCAACAACACGGATAGTATTTCCTTCATCATTAAAGGCTTCAAAAACGATAATATAATTACCAACTGGCACCTTCACTCCGTCGTCAGAAGTCCCATCCCACTTAATAAATCCTTCTTGTGGCACAAGGCCATTGTTTAAAAGTGTCTTAACAAGGCGTCCTTCAACGTCAAAAACTTTAACTTGTGCAATGTAATTATTGTCTGGCAAGGAAAATTTTATTAGAGTATAGTCATTATACCCATCTTCGTCAGGTGAAAATATTTCAGGTTCAATTACCAGCGTCGCTTCCTGCATTGGCTCAATATTCCTGTATTGAGAGTTTTTGTAGGTAGGGGTTGCATAACCCACTGTACTTGCCGCTGATTGCCATGAAGAAGGGTCATTAGTTGGCAAGTCAGGATTTATTTTTTCAAGGGAAACACCCCTGCCAAAGTCATTTTCTCTCACAAGGGGATGATGCAACTCTTCGCTATAGTTAAACAGGTCAACAATTTGCAAGTCTTTTGTTAACACTGCAACTCCCCCCCAGTAATCACACGATGATGATGGTCTTAAATATGGCATATTCGCAACCTTAATCATTTTATCCGGATATTTGACATAATAAAATGAGTCCACACCGTCTGGGTCATCGGTCAAAACGAGGTATTCTCCAGGGAAGAAAAGATACCCGGATGTATCAACATCGGCAACAAAATTTATTTCCCTAGTTCCACATTTAGTATTGGCGATTCTAAGGTCTCTTAAATCAATTGTTTTATCACTTCGGTTATAAAGTTCCACGAATTCTGATCCTCCTCTTGGGGCGTTAAATAACACTTCATTAATAACGACATCAAAACTATCAGGCTTTTGAGGAATAGCAAATTTCACTTGTCCTTCAATATTTGCACCATGGCATGCGCTCAATCCTGAAATGGTAACAGTGTATATTGTGCCTGTATCCATACTTGGCGAAACCCTCAAGACAACTCTATTTGTTCTTCCTCCTTTAAAATCTGCGGAAACGACAGATAAATCAGGAACCACAGAATAGAAAGCGGTCAATGAGGCAATTTTAGGAAGGGGTCCCGAAAATACAATCACAACCTGGGTATCGTTTTCCACGTATGCTCTAACAGGGTAAGGCACCTGTGGTTCTATTGTTCCTGCTACTGAATTAGGCATTCCTGGGGTTCCACCAATTGATGCTTCACTGGCTCTCCAGTTTTCCTTTCCTGCACAAGGGATGGATAAGTCTATTCGTTCAAGTGTCCAGCCACCTTCGGCTTTCACTTCATCTCTATAATACGACTTGTCGTATTCAAGATAATCAATGGTGTTGCCATCCTGGTCTCTAATAATGAGAAAGCCCTCAGTATTATGAATGTAAGGAAAAGAAGAAAAGGCGAGAACTTCCCCAAATTGTGTATATTGACTTGCTCCGCCATCATCAATGAGAATTAAATACTGCCCTGGGCGAATAATACCTTCTGGAAAGGTGGCGGTAAAGCCAGTCTGATTTGTAATAGTCCAGTTATTGAGATACACAGCAAAGTTAGTTCTATTAAATATTTCCACAAATTCACAGGCGGAGCAATCGGGAAGTCCCACGGGTGGCGTTGGGTCTGGAAAGACCTCTGAAATAACAATGTCATACATATCGGGCAAGCCTACAATTATTGTATCTGGAGACATAACAAACCCAGCTAAATCTGCATATCCAGCAACATATAGCTTATAATCTATACCCTTTTGAAGGGGACTTGCCAATTTAATAGCAACTCGTGACGGATTGCCTTGAACGAAATCAACAGACACAATAGTTGGTCCATTAAGCATCTGTATTGAACCCGCTGACGCCGTATCCAAAGGCTCAGAAAATTGAACTAAAATACTGTCAGGAGCAACGGCGACCGCCCAATCAATAAATGGTTTCGCTGTGTCCCTAACCAAAGAAACAGCATCAATATAGTAGTAGTCAGAAAATGATGAGAATGAGGAATTCAAGACATAGACAATTGCGACTTTCACTTGTGAGACGCTTGCTGGAAGATAATGAATATAAGGGTTCATATAGGCATCTGCAAAGGGGTCCACTTCCCCAAATTGAAGGGATTTGTTGCTATATCCATCAACCAATTTTATAGTATCCTGCCATGTGCTTCCGTTGTCATAAGAAAGGATAAAGAAGAGGTCGTCGCCACCGTCAGGACCATCTGCAGCAAAGGCAACAGACACATAATAGGTCTGCCCGGCTGTAAGGCTTACGTTGTCAAACACTACAGTAGGGGTATCTGTGGTTCCTTGAACAGTTCCTCTCAATCGCAGACTGTTGGAGCCTTCATAGGCTCTCTCCGAAACAACTTCAATAAGTGAGTCAGGATTTTCCGTATAATTCCAATTACCTTGAGGCGAACTTTCAAAGCCCTGAAAAGATATAATCTCTTGAGCGTGCAAACCTGTAAGCGACACAAGAGATATTATCGTTGCAAAAACTAAGTTTTTCCCACATTGTTGTTGTCCCTTCATTGACAGGCTGTTTGTGTAAACAAAGATACATCTCCTTATGCGAAAACAGAAGGAGCACAGTCCATCATTTGTAATTTGATGCTCAAAAATCCCTAAGGGAACTTACAAAACTTTTTTCAAATGAACAAATGCGTCGTTTAAACTAATATTTTATAAACTCTGTGCCTTCACTCTGTGTAACTCCTGCTTTTCCGTGGTTCGTTTCTATTTTATCTTTCCACCCCTCCCCTGAACTCCCCTCCCCGCATGCGGGGAGGGGCTGGGGTATTAAGGAACAATAAAAGCAAATTTATCGGTTTGAGAAACCAAAAGGGAT
>WFXT01000040.1 GCA_015490475.1 Bacteroidota bacterium | reverse complement strand
GTATAATCAATATCATTGTCTCCAAGAATATCAAATGAACAGTCCTCAACGCAAGGACATTTTAGTTGAAGTTTAGACTTTGTCACTTCAACTATTTCACATTCATAGCTCTTAGCATCCTTAGGTTGGAATAGTATCTTGGTTTTATCCACCAACGACCATGTACCCTGCTCTGTTGCGAAAGAATCAATACTGCTGGAACCAGTGCCACAAAAATCAGAAGTGATGTTTACGCTGCCCGTAAACCTTGTTTCCATAGTGTAGGATTCATCTTTTTTAATAGTTAATGTCACTTTGTCAGCTCTCATTTTTAAAGTAGCACTCAAATTTCCACAATTGGGATCAAGATAGGTGTCTGAAGCAACCAATTCGTTCTTTCCATCTATTTTATTATCTGTAGATTCCCATGTTCCAATAATGCGACGCTTGGTTTTATTACAGCTTGAAACAAGCACAGATCCTATCACTATTGCCCCTATTATCAGCATCTTCTTATTCATTGCCATCTTATTTTACGGTGTAAAGATAATAAGTTTTTAAAAAATGGACATATTATTACGTCATAAGATGAGAAGCATTACTTTATCTCCTAAATCCATCAGGTTCAGGTATTAAAATGCCGCAAATCCAAGAAAAAATAAGTCCTGTAAGTAAATAGATTACAAAATTAAAAGTGGGATAAGCGAGTCCAAACCAATATGGTCTCAATAAGGAACGTAGGTTTTCAGGTTCCATCAACTGCAAATCAGGAAACAAATAGCTATTCACATGTTGCATAACATATCCATCAAAAGTTTCAGGATACTCAAAGGCATAGAGCCAATAAACAAAAAGAGCAAGGATTATTCCCCCTACAGTTGAATAAACACCTCCAATTATCCATCTTTTTTGTGTTGTCTCCAAGGTCATAAGCAGCAAACATATTGAAATGAACCAGACAGCCATGGACAGGTCGGGACTCCATCGCCATAGCCAGAGTCCACTTTTCACAAGCCAAAATTCAAACCCAGCATTAATAATAATTCCTCCGATCATGAACAGTAAAATCCTCAGCATTGAAGTTATATTTCGTCTTCTTCGGGAAGCTTTCGCCACAGAGCAGCAATCACTATGGACGCCGAAAAACCTGTTACTATTTGCCACATTCCAATAGAAAGGGCGGCAGGCACGGGCTTCATCATTCGCAAGGTGAACTCCAGTTGTTGCTTTTGTTGTTCTGAATCATCAATCTTTTCCTCAATTTCTCGCTTCATCCACTGAATTTGCTTTTCTAACCAGTGATTTAACGGTCCATTAAAAGCGCTAATAAACATTCCTGTTGTTAAGACAGAAGTTAGAAACAGATTGAGAATAGCATGTTTCCACAAGTGTTCCCAACGGGCATATCCACCTAAAATTCTCTCTCTGACAAGATACACAGTCATGCTCATAGTAAAAATCGTTATTGCAACAACGATAAGTAAAACATGCTGCATAAGATTCCCTCCTGTCAGATTACCTAATTCAATTATCAATAAAGCAACTGCGATGATAGAAACTGTTACTAAAGAACCTATCAAATGCCACAACACAGCTCGTCTAAACATATTGCAAACCTAACCCGATTTTACTTTATAAACATATTGTCAATCAACCGCACACCTTCCATACGAACAGCCACAAGTGCTATCACCCTATCAGCTTCGTTCCAATCACTGACTGGTTTCAATGTTTCAGCATCAGCAATTTCAAAATAGTCTATCTTCTTTATAAGTGGCGCATTATCAAGAATCTTCATTGCCTCATGCTTTGCTTCCAAAACACTACCCCCCTTCTCATAAATTTCTTTTGCTCTCATAAGTGCACGATAAAGTGCAAGGGCACTTTCCCTCTGCTGCCTGGAAAGTCTAACATTTCTGCTTGACATAGCCAGTCCATCGGCTTCCCTAACTGTAGGGCACATAACCACCTTAACAGGCATGTTGAGTTTCCTAATAAGTGCCTTAATTATAAGAACCTGTTGATAATCTTTTTGTCCCAGATATAAAACATCGGGTTCCACAGCCCTTAGCAATTTCGCTACTATTTGAGCCACTCCTTTAAAATGTCCGGGCCTATGGGCTCCCTCCAGAACTCTTTCTAAATAACCGAAATCATAGTGAGCATCGCTGTCATCAAAACCTTCTGGATACATCTCCTCAACAGATGGTGCAAACAATAAGTCAATGCCTTCCTGTTCTAGCAGCTTAATGTCCCTTTCCAATGTTCTTGGATAATTCCTGAGATCCTCTGGGTCATCAAATTGCGTAGGATTGACAAATATGCTTACTACTGTGTAAGGATTTTCTTTTTTACTGCACCGGACAAGGGAAAGGTGCCCTTCGTGAAGAGCACCCATAGTAGGGACAAATCCAACATTATCCTCAATGCTTCGTCTCCATCTTTTCAATTCTTCTATTGTTCTAACTATGCGCATGACTTTTGACATTTTTGTGCACATACCAGATTAAGACTATGCCCCCAGCTATCATTATGAGAGATATTAATTCAGCCTGCGTCATTCCTATTGATTCGTAAACCCTATTAACACGAATCTTTTCTATCAGCCATCTTTCAATGCCCATCAAAACCAGAAATAAACCTAATATTGTTCCCGGTTTAAGAGAAAATTTGCGCGAGATTAACACAAGAATCGCAAATATGATGAGAGCCATTATAGTTTCATAAAAAGGCGTTGGGAACACTGGTTCTGGTAATTCCCTGCAATATAGCCCTGTGCATCCGGGAATTTCAACTCCAGCATTGATAACATTATGTGGATATGTGAAAGCCCACATCCAATCAGGAAGCCAGCTTAACCAATCCGGCTTAGGCATTTTATTCACTATTCCCCAATCGCCATCTCCAGCCAGCTGACATCCTATTCGTCCCACGCCATATGCCAGAGCAATAGATGGTGCTATGGCATCGGCAACTTGCCAGAAAGGCCAGTTTCTTTTCCTAATGTAGTATATTACTGCCACTGATCCAAACAGCAAGCCGCCATAGAAGGTGAATCCTCCGATAGATAACAGGTTTCCAACAGGGTCCGCAATAAAATCTTCCCAATATTCAAGATTATGAAAAAGTTTTGCTCCTATAATTCCAGCTACCACTGCCCACACTGCCATATCAGAAACTTCCTCATGCGGATACCTCATTATTGTTACTTCCTTGGGCTTATCCAATTTCTCCTTGGTTGCCTTCCAGAAATAATAACCTCCAGTTATTAAAGCACCTATAATTCCATACAGCCAGTCTCCATAGCCAGAGAATATGAATTGAGCAGGACCGATCTCCAGAATTTCTGGCCTTTTGATTATGGGCACTATCTTAAAACCAATAAAGAAGCCAAACAGAGCCCACAAAAGGAAGTCAATTAGTTGAGGACCCTGCCCTACAACCTGTTTAACTGGTCTTGGCTTTAAAATCCCCTTTCTTTCCAGACGTTTGAACTCATAAATAGTCCATAGTATAGCGGACAGGATAGCTATAACTACCATGAAGCCGAACGTAGGCAAAGGAAGGTTTATCTCTGTGCCAAAAATGTAACTAAGTAAATGTCCTAAAGTTGGAAACATGTTTCGCTTATTTTCCAGATGAACGTTCTTTTTCTATGTAGTCTTTCCTGAGGAGGCGTCTCATTATTTTATTAGTGGGTGTTCTGGGCAGTGCATCAATGAACACTATGTCGTGGATTTTAAAAAGCGGGTTCAGCTGCTCTCGGATTGTCTGTTGAAGCCTTTTTTTTAGAGTTTCTTTATCTATTTCCTTTTGAGGAACTATGTATAGGATTAACCGTTCTGGACCACCTTCTGGTGGAGGCACTGCAATAGCGGCACTTTCACTGACTGCTTCATCCAGGTTAACAACACGCTCTATTTCCACACTACTTGCTTTGATTCCACCCAGATTCATTGTGTCGTCAATCCTTCCATGAGCCCGGAAAAACGTATATTTGCCTCTGATTCGTTCCATTACGTCACCGTGCCGTCTCAATTTTATTTTCCAGCCTTCGGATTGATCTTTTACAGGTGTTCCCAGGGCTCCCACCATTTCATTATTGACCTCCGGTGTTCCTTCGTAGTATTCTTTGTGATGGTCCCTATTTAGCAAAGTCGTTGATAGTCCAATGCTTGGTGGAATAACAAATATTTCTCCGAAATCAGAATGTTTGCCGTTTTCGTCAAGAATAGTGAAATCAATTCCGGCACAGGGCGTGGTGAAACAGGCAGACACAGCAGGTTGAATAATTGTCCCACTTATATATCCACCGCCGATTTCAGTTCCACCGCAATATTCAATTACAGGAGCATACCCCGGCACTCGGCTCATTAACCAATGATAATCAATCGGATGACTCGCCTCACCTGTTGAACTAAAAACTTTGATATTTGACCAATCGTAAGTTTGTTGATCCCATAAACCCCTGTTTTTCCATGAAGCTACAATACTGGGAATGAGTCCCAACATATTAATTCTGGCCTGTTCAACGAAACTCAAAAATTCCGGTTCCGTTGGTGCCCCCTCAAATAGTGCTACACTTCCCTTATTCAAGAAAGACGCAAAAATTAGCCATGGACCCATCATCCAGCCAAGGTTAGTGGGCCAGGCAACAACATTCCCTTCCTGAATGTCGTGATGGATCATACCATCTGCCCCACACTTGATTGGTGTGGTCTGTGTCCACGGAATTGCTTTTGGGTCTCCTGTTGTACCTGAAGAAAACAGTATGTTTATAAAATCAGAAGGCTTCCGAGGAACAGGTGCATTTTCGTATGGTTCTTTTAGGAAATCTTCATAGGCAATATCATGGGTACGCAATTGCGTTTTTCCTTTTTGAATGACAATCGCTTTAACGTCAAGGTCCTTTATTCGTTCATACAATGGGATTTCCTTCCCCCGACGGATAATAACATCTTGAGTAAATATAAGCTTTGCTTTCGCGATGTTAAGCCTCTTTTCTATCTCTGGCGTTGCCAGACTATCAGCAATTGAAACCACTGTTGCTCCAACCCATAAAATACCGAAGTATATAGCCACTGACTCAGCATGCATAGGCATACATATAGCCACGGGTGTTCCTTTTTGAATGCCCATTGCCTTTAGTCCCGCTGCAACACGCCGAGCTCTTTCTTCCAATTCACTAAAAGTAATTTGTTTGATAGAGCCATCTTCTGAACCTTCAATAATTGCTACAGCATCCTTTTTGTTATTTTCAAAACAGGTTCGCACTATGTTAAATCTGGCACCAGGCAGCCAATTGGGCTCTCTAACATCATCTATTTCCGCTATTGTATGTGGTGGATGGTCAAAAACAATGTCCAGCTTGTGAATAATATACTGCCAGAAATTAATTCTGTGTGTAACGGACCATCTGTGAAACTCTTCCCATGAATTCAATTGCAGTTCCTTGAGAATTTTCTTTATATTGCTTTTGTTTACTATGTTTTGGGACGGTCTCCACATAGGCATTATGCCATCGTTATGCTCTCCCCACCATGTTGATAAATATTCATACAGTCTTCTGTGAACTGCAAAGGGTGTTTCCGGTGTAAGAATTTGTTCGCGAGCTCTGTGCCATATTTCTTCTGGGTCTTCTCCCCAGACAGCTTTTAACTTCTGACTAAATTCTAATATTTCCTTTTCAGGAACTCCCCATTGCAACAGGGTTTCCCGTGAAGGTATATCCCAACTCATATATCATTGCATTTTAGTAAAATTAAATATAATCGCAAACAAAGGTACCTATAAGTGCCATGAGAGGGATACACGCCCGATGCCAATCTTTATTGCCAGCCTATCGGAAACGTCAAAGCCAGACAAATGGGCATCAACAACTGCATCAAGGATATTTAGGCTATAAATGATGAAAGTGAAAGCCAGAGACCACTCCATATTCGTGCGGTAATAAAGGATATATTGTTTCAATTGCTCATCAGACAACTGCGGAAAGGCGTCCTGCTTGCCTGCTAACCTATCCATATATGCTCTTCTATAAACAGAATACCAGTTCCAGTTGTAATAAGTCAAATAAGCCCCAGCTCCTATGCCTACATAAATAATGGGAATCTTCCATATTTTGCCATTATATAGTTGCCCTGCTCCTGGAATCAGTGCCGATAAAAAACCTGCTGTTTTAGGAGATTTCGGCTTTGTAGTAGGATTCTGAGCGGTAGAGGCAGCACTAATCAATATCAATCCCAAGCAAATCAACGAGTTTCTTAAATTCATCCTCACTTCTAAATTCTATTATTATCTTTCCCTTTTTAGGAGAACGCCCCTGAACCCTTACTGGCACACTCCACCGTTTACTAAGACTCTCGCTTATTTTTTCAAACAAAGGATTTTGGCGTGTCTGTGTTGATTTCCTTGTCTTTTGTTTTGTATGAGCATCCTTCACGAGGGCTTCTACCTGCCTAACAGAAAGACCCTTTTCAAGAATTTGCTTAAGCAAACCGAGCCTTGCTTCTTTATCGTGAAGTCCCAATAAGGCTCTTGCATGTCCCATGGTTATTTTACCATCACGCAGAGCAGCTTGAATTTCTGGTTCCAATTGTAACAGGCGGATATAATTTGTTACTGTACTTCTGTCCTTGCCAACGCGACGAGCTAACTCTTCATGGGTATATTGGCATTCATCAATTAATCTCTGATAAGTAATTGCAATTTCCATTGGATTGAGGTCTTCGCGTTGCAAGTTTTCAATAAGAGCAAGTTCCAGCATGTTTATGTCATCGTCAATATCCCTGACGTATGCTGGTGCCGTTGCCCAACCCAGCTTTTTCAATGCCCTAAGACGCCTCTCTCCAGCTATCAATTGAAATGTTCCATCTGGTAATTTCCTGACTACAAGAGGTTGAATAAGCCCCACCGATTCTATTGAGCGAGCTAATTCATTAATTGACTCTTCATCAAACTCAACCCTCGGTTGATATGGATTTGTTTTAATCTTGTCAATGGGTATATTGTGAACAGAGGCACGTGCTTTAACTGCATCACCTAACAAAGCCTCCAATCCTTTACCTAATCCTCTTTTCTTTGGTGTCATTGTTCTTGCATTTGAGCCATCGGTGTCAACTGATTCCTTTGTATTAACTCACGGGCAAGATTTAGATAATCTTTAGCACCCTTACTACTGGCATCATAGAAAATGACTGGTTTACCATGGCTGGGTGCCTCAGCAAGCCTCGTATTCCTGTGAATGACTGTCTCAAACACTATGTCCCCAAAGTGTTTCTTCAGTTCTTCTGCAACCTGTCTGGATAAATTAAGCCTGCGGTCATACATAGTCAATAAAATTCCCTCAATATGCAGATTAGGATTTAGTCCTGCCTGAATAATTCTTATTGTTTCCAGCAATTTGCCAAGCCCCTCCAGAGCGAAATATTCACACTGGATAGGGATTATAACACTGTCTGCTGCCGTAAGGGCATTAACTGTCATCAAGCCAAGGGATGGCGAACAGTCAATCAAAATGAAATCATAATCATCCCTTATTTCATCTATCACTCGTTTGAGTAATTTTTCTCTGTCTTCATAGTCAATGAATTCCACTTCTGCACCAACAAGGTCTGTGTGAGAAGGAATTAAATCAAGTCCCTCAATAGGTGTTTTGAGCACTGCCTTTTGCGGTGGCATCGTTGATGTCAGCAGATTATAAAGATGCGTTTTCACATTTCTAAGGTCAAACCCCAAGCCGGTAGTAGTGTTTGCCTGCGGGTCAGCATCAATAATCAAAGTTTTATATTCCAACACAGCCAGACTGGCACCCAGATTAATAGCAGTTGTTGTTTTGCCCACACCCCCTTTCTGATTAGCTATGGCTATCACCTTTCCCATTGAAACATTATGTTTTGGTCGCTATACAAAGATAAGGCACAGGAAGGTGTTCATTCCTATTAGTAACTTACATTGCAATATTTCGCGTTCAACAAAATATGCAAATAATACCAAGCTTCACAAGTTTACCGTAGTCAACGTAATGAAATATATTTGTCTTAATGAAGAATTTGAAGTTCATACTTGCTTCTTACATTGACGATATATACCTGTTATGGCATCGGGATGCAAGAGAAGAGAGTCTGTATCCTGCTTTGCAAAGCTTGCTATTAGAAGTCGGTAAGCTTTTAGGTTTCGCACATGTGGACATTACCATTTTGCCTAAGCGGACGGAGGCGGGCAACCCAGATTTCAGGGTCTGGGACGGTCAGGCAGAAGTCATTGGATATATAGAAGCCAAAAAGCCCGATGTCAAGAGTCTTGAACACATTGCTAACTCAGAACAATTACAGCGTTACCGTGAAGCCTTTCCAAACTTGATCCTTACTGACTTTTTGAATTTCTATCTGTACCGAAATGGGCAGTTACTAAGGAGTACGTTCATTGCCCGAAAGGAACTGTTTCTTCAAAGGATAAAACCACCAGTGGAAAATGTAGATGACTTTATTGAATTAATGAAAGAATTTCTGGGCTTTTCGCAGCCTGCTTATGCTACTGCTGAACAGCTGGCTAAAGTTCTGGCAGTCAAGACACGATTTATGCGGGACTATATTTTGCAGGAAGAATTGGAGCAGAATCAATACATGCAAAGCCTTAAGCAGGCTATTGAAAATCAACTTATCAAAGACATTAGCGATGAACAATTTGTGGATATGTATGCCCAGACAATCACCTATGGGCTTTTTGCTGCCCGTGTTCGTGTTAACAACCCTGCTTTGTTTTCAAGGCATTCTGCAATTCAATATGTTCCCCGTTCCATTGGTGTTCTGCATGACCTGTTCACTTTCATTTCAGCGGTACAGGGACTTCCCCAATCCATGCAGGTCATTGTGGAAGACATTGTTGACGTGTTGCGAAAAACTGACATTCAGAAAATTCTGCACCAATATTTCACTCACCACGGGAAAGATGATCCAATAGTACACTTTTATGAGACCTTTCTTGCCGAATATGACCCTGAACTGCGGGAGCGTCGTGGTGTTTATTACACTCCCCTGCCCGTGGTTCAATATATCATTTCAGCAATTGATTACCTTCTGAGATACCGTTTCCAAATGCCCGATGGCATCGCCGATCAACAAGTTCGTTTGCTGGACCCGGCGGCAGGAACCATTACATTCATCGCAGAAGCGATTCATAAGTCTGTGGAATACATTAAAGCCACGTATGGAACAGGGTTGGTTCATCAACACATTGAAAACCACATTTTGAAGCATTTTTACGGCTTTGAACTGATGATGGCACCCTATACGATAGGACACATCAAAGCAGGTTTTGTTCTTGAAGATGTGGCTAATTATAAACTTCACGACAAGCGGTTTCCATTATATCTGACCAATGCTCTGGAGATGAAGGAACATCCTGCGAATCAACTGTTTCCCCTGCTAAGCAAGGAAAGTGAAGAAGCCTTGAAAATTAAACGGGAACAGCCCATACTGGTCATAATGGGCAATCCGCCATACAGTGGGCATTCTGCCAATCAGAATGAATGGATAGACAGGTTGTTGAAAGAAGACATGGATGGCTTGCAGAGTTACTACAAAGTGGATGGGAAACCACTGGGCGAGAAGAATCCCAAATGGTTACAGGACGACTATGTCAAATTCCTTCGCTTTGCCCAGTGGAAGATTAATCAGCATGGATATGGCATTGTGGCAATGATTACCAACCACAGTTATCTGGACAATCCCACTTTTAGAGGCATGCGACAAAGCCTAACGAAAACATTTGATGAAATATACATCCTTAACCTACACGGCAATTCGCTTAAAAAGGAAACCACTCCCGATGGACGCCCCGATGAAAACGTCTTTGATATTCGGCAAGGCGTAGCAATCGGCATTTTCGTTAAATTACCGCAAGAAGCAGAGCAAGACACCCCCACTAAAGTGTACTACAGAGACCTATATGGTTCCAGGCAGGCAAAGTACCATTGGCTATCAAATCATGAATTCCGCCCAGAGCAATATGAAGAAATCAAGCCAGAAAGTCCTTACTATTTTTTCGTGCCCATAGACAACACAGCTTATTCTCAATATCAAAATTGGATAAGCATTCCAGAGCTTTTTCCTGTGCATAGTGTCGGAATAGTAACTGGTAGGGACAGAGTAACTATAAAGGAATCATCTGAGCAACTGTGGAATGCTCTATTAACATACAGAAATGCTGACCCGGAAACGCTCAAACACCTTGCAGGCATCAAAAATAGCAAACGCTTGGAACAGTTTCGCAGGGATATTGCAAATCCAGACAAGAACAAAATCGTTAAAATCCTGTATAGACCTTTTGATGCGCGATACACTTACTACACCGGAACATCTAATGGATTCCACGAGAGGCCGCGTCCTGAAGTAATGAGGCACATGCTGGCTGGAGAGAATGTGGGGCTTGTATGTGGGCGTCAGGGTCATGTTGTAGGCACAGATAAACCGTATAATCTGGTTTTTATCAGTGAAAACATTCTTGATTTAAATATTTTCTACCGAGGAGGAGGAGTACTATTTCCACTATATCTCTACTCGGACCCGGAACGAAGAGATTTGTTTGGTAAAGGGGATGAAAGCGAAGACCGAAAAGTAAACATTAACCCTGAATTTTGGAAAAAGTGAGAGTGTTGAGAAAATTGTGTCATCATATTAGTTAATAAGTCAATGCAAAGATAAGCGATTTTACTTTT
>WFXT01000039.1 GCA_015490475.1 Bacteroidota bacterium | reverse complement strand
GGTCTTGATGTATCAACGAAAATTTGAAAGGCGGAGAGAAACAGCACAAGAGAACCAATAGATAACCAGAATTCACGGGACCACATGGGTTCATCTCCAGGGGTTCTCAGATGTTTAAATCGCCATATTATCAACCCTATATAAACCACAGCGAAAAAAATTAGGTAAGAAACAAGTTGCCCTGAAAGTCCAAGGTCCGTAAAGGAATGAACAGAACTTTCTCCCAGAATACCACTTCTTGTGAGAAATGAACTATACAAAACAAATACATAGGTTAATCCAGCGAATAAAAGGGCAAGGAAGAGTTGCCTTTTTCGGCGCCTATAAACAATAATCAAGTGCAATCCAGCAACTGCAAGAACCCAAGGAACAAAAGAAGCATTTTCTACGGGGTCCCAAATCCAATATCCTCCAAAGCTCAAAGATTCATAAGCCCAAACGGCACCAAGGAAAATTCCGAAGCCGAGAAAGAATAACACAGCAAGATACCAATAATGCAATAATGATGATAGCTCCTGCCATTTTTTTGTCATGAGAGAAGCCACACCCAGAGCAAACAGAGGCAGTGCAGTGGCATAACCAAAGAATAACATTGGGGGGTGAATAATCATCCAATAATTTCTCAATAATGGATTAAGCCCGTTACCGTCCGGAGGCACAAAATCTGGCTTTACGTAGAAAATAACATCGCCCACATAGGCTTCACGCAACAGAACAAAGGGACTGCTACCCAGCACAAAATTTCCAATTTTTAAGCCAGTTATCATCATTAACAAGAATGCCTGGCTTGCCATAGCCACTGCAACAGCAGGATAAACTACTTTATCCCGAACCTGTGCCATCATCCATAAGATGACAATTCCCTGAAACAGAGCCCAAAGCATAAAACTACCCTCCTGACCGCTCCACAGAGCAGCAGGTTTAAACCACGGTTCAAGGTCATGCTTTGAATATTTCCACACATAAAGCACGTCAAATCTGTTGGTATAGAAGAGATACATCAATATTGCTAATGTAATAGCAATAAGGACCACATGAACTACAGTAACATATTGAGCCACAGGTTTTAACCTTTCGCTTTTCCATACACCGAGCCATAGGAACGAACCCACAATTGACAGTATCCAGCTCCATATTATGAAGAAATGTCCCAAGGAAGGCAGGTCAAACATTTGAAGTTTATACTTTGTCTAAACAACGCAAATTAAAGTTGTTTAGTTGCCTTTTATTAGTTTTTGCAATTCCGCCAGCTTAAGAAGTGCCTCCACTGGGGTAATACGATTAACATCCAGCTCCCTTAACTCTTTTATTATTTCATCTTTCCACTTTTGCGCTTCATCCAACCCAGAAAACAATGTTTTTTCGGCTGGCAAACTGACGGGTCCCTTCCTGGTTTCCAGCATAGTAAGAATTTCTCGTGCTCTACGAATAATTGTTTCTGGCAGTCCTGCCATTCGCGCCACTTCAATCCCGAAGCTCCGTCTTGCTACACCAGGGGCAACACGATAAAGAAATACTATTTCTCCGTCCTGTTCACGCACCAATACAGTATAGTTCCTGACTCGTTTCAATTTGCGAGCAAGGTCTGCCAGCTCATGATAGTGAGTAGCAAACAAAGTGCGAGGTCTTACGACTGGATGGTCATGTAGATACTCAACCACTGCCCATGCTATTGATAATCCATCATATGTGCTTGTTCCTCTCCCTATTTCATCCAGCAGAACAAGACTCCTGGAAGTAGCCATATGAAGTATTGAAGCGGTTTCTGTCATTTCCACCATGAAAGTGCTTTCACCAGCAGATATGTTATCTGATGCTCCGACACGCGAAAAAATTTTATCTGCTATGCCGATGTGAGCATGAGAAGCGGGCACGAAACACCCCATTTGTGCCATAAGGGTTATCAAAGCAACCTGCCGCAGATATACAGATTTTCCTGCCATATTTGGTCCAGTAATAATCACTATCTGTTGCCTCTCCTGATCCAGTAATGTATCATTTGGGACAAAACGCTTGTTTATTGGTAATGTTTTCTCAAGAACGGGATGACGTCCCTCCTGAATTAATATCTTGTGGTCTGAACTGACCTCTGGTTTAACATACTCATTCTTTAATGCTAAGTATGCGAATGTAGACAATACATCTACTCTGGAAACGGCTCGCGCTATGTTGCTCATAGCAGTGGCATAGTGTGCAAGCTTGCTCCTCAACTGGTCATAGATTTCCTTTTCAAGTGCCAACACTTTCTCGGAAGCCTCCAAAATTCTGCTTTCCAACTCTTTCAGTTCATCTGTTACAAATCGTTCTACATGACGTAATGTTTGCCTGCGAATCCATGAATCTGGTACTTTATGTTTATGAGCATTAGTAACTTCAAAATAATATCCAAAAACCTGATTATATCCTATCTTGAGAGATGGGATGCCCGTTCGTTGCTTTTCCCTTTCCAAAAGTTCAATCAATATGTTTTTAGCGTTTCTCTCCAGATTTCTATATTCATCAAGCCTTTCATCAACGCCATCAGCAATATAGCCTCCTTTGTCAAAGTTCTGAGGAGGATTTTCAACCAATGTGGTTAAAATGTCATCAATCCACTCTTGAGGCACCTTAATATTTTCCTTAATCTCTTTTAATTGTTCGGGAAGCAGGTCAGCAAGCCTGTTAATGTTTTGCAGCGACAACCCCAGATAATACAGTTGCCTTGGATTGATTCGCCCCATTGCAAGTCTGCTAACCAATCTCTCAACATCTCCTATCTCCTTTAATACCTCACGTACTCGTTCAAGAATGTCTTGATTCCTGACAAAAAATTCCACGACTCTTAAACGCTCATTAATCTTTCCGACATCCTTTAATGGAAGAAGAATCCATTGTTGAAGAAGGCGGCTTCCCATCGGCGTAATACACTCATCAAGAATATCATATAGCGATTTACCCTCTGGACGCAATGGCTCAATTAATTCAAGATTTCGAATAGTAAACTGGTCCAACCAGACATATTCAGAAGTGTCAAGGGGAACCGGTGGCATTATGTGATGTGCCTCACTGTGATACGTGTCCTTAAGGTACTGTAATATAGCACCTGCGGGACCTATAGCAGCAGAAAGTTTTTCCAGACCAAATCCTTTTATACTATGCACTTTGAAAAACTCTGTAATACTCATTTCTGCATGTTCCCTTTCAAACATCCACTCATCAACAGGATAAGCATTTATATCTCCGACATATTCCTTCAGTTGAGGCAAAAGGTGCCTTGGAACGAGCACTTCCCCTATTGGAAGAGTTTTTAAGATACGCTTCAAATTGTTAATGTTGCCCTGTGATACATAAAACTCTCCTGAATTAATATCCAGCATTGCTATGCCCCATGTATCCCCTTCTCTATGTAAAGCAGCAAGAAAATTAGACTTTTTCTCATCAATCAAATCCCCAGTTAATATGCCAGGTGTAATGACTTCAACGACCCCTCGCTTGACCAGTTTTTTTGCCTTGGCAGGGTCTTCAAGTTGTTCACAAATAGCCACCCTATAACCCGCCCTGACCAGGCGTGGCAAATATGTGTCCAGTGCATGATGAGGAAATCCAGCCAGTGGAACCTCTGAAGCACTACCCGATGCCCTTTTAGTTAAGGTCAGTCCAAGAACTCGTGACAAAATTTTTGCATCCTCTTCAAAAGTCTCATAGAAATCCCCCACTCTAAAAAGTAATATAGCATCCTTATGCTTTGACTTAATCTCATAGTACTGCCTCATCAAAGGAGTGTCCACCTTTCCTTTCACCGCAATAACTTTTTGATTCATATTCATAAAAATAAAAAAGCGGGAGTGCCCTGCTGGACACCCCCGCCTTGAAATTTTAAGATGATATTTGATGCCTCTATTAACTACCTATTAACCACTAATTTGGTTCGTGCTACATCACCATTAGCAAAACCTACCTCCAATATATACGTTCCATTTTGCAGATTATTATCTACAGAAACTGTCATTTTTTCACACATGCACCCACCATATTCTGCAATAATAGTTCTTCCATCTATAGATATTAATCTCACATTATAGATAGGCTCTCTACTTTCAATCGTAATCTGACCCTCCTTGACAGGATTAGGGTACACATATGAAATTTTAACCTCTGGTTTTTCAACACCCACAATGGTAACGTTTATATCTTGACATACTGAATCAAATTGGTTTCCACAGTAGCCATATGCAGTCAAACATACTGTATACGTTCCTGATTGGTCGTATATGTGATAAGGATTCACCTGTGTTGAGGTATTCCCATCTCCAAAATCCCAGGCATAACTCGCCGCATCTTGAGAATTGTTAACGAAAACCACAGAACCGTCAGTATTTACAGTATATGTAAAGCCAGCCTGTACATTACCGCATGTTACGTTAACATTCTTACTAATAGTCACTGTATCTCCACAAGCAGAAACTGTCCTCAATGTCACTGTAATAACAGTATCTGTATCCACACCAAAAGTATGTTGTACATATCTTCCATATACCTGATTTGACGGGTCATCTCCGAATGTCCACTCAAAGAAATCTGCTGTATCCAAACCAATACCATAGAACTCACCGTTTACATAGTTAATCGTGTACGTAAATCCAGTAAGAGAAGTATCAACAAATAAGACTTTTATGTCGTTAGCAGATGGG
>WFXT01000038.1 GCA_015490475.1 Bacteroidota bacterium | reverse complement strand
TTCTGGAAATGTGTCACTTCCACTCCATTGGGAAGATATAGCACTTTTTCCTGTGGGAATCCATCGTTAACAACTTTATCCTGCAATTTTTTAGCAGTTACAATGACTAAGTCAGCGTTTTTCTGCTTGACCATGAAGTTGTAGAGCTCGATTAGTTCATCTGTCCTGGGTCCAGAAATCTCATCGTGTAAGTCATCAACAAACTCATATATTATAGTGTGTGATTCTTGGCGAGTTTGTTTTAGAGTTTGTGGCTCATAGGGATAACAAGTAGAATAAACAATTCTGATCATTTTAGGAAGCTTATATAGAGACTGGTCAGGACCAGTTAAAAAAGTGTTTTGTTCTGTCTTGTAAAACATGTTTGCTGGAACTCCAAAATCTGTATAAATGGAAAGAAAGCCAATTTTTCCCATAGCGATAGCCATGTGTTGAGGACGTTGTAGCA
The DNA here is from genome assembly GCA_015490475.1 of Bacteroidota bacterium. Lineage (GTDB taxonomy): Bacteria > Bacteroidota > Bacteroidia > JAADEI01 > JAADEI01 > JAADEI01. Next base: position 3,397 of record WFXT01000038.1, on the reverse strand, counting down.
AATTTCCTATCCAAGATATTGTTGGTTCCATGAAGTAGATACCTTTGCTTGACAGAGCCAGTTGTTCTATGTATTCTTTAGTGTGAGAAGGAAACTTTGTTAGGATATTATAGGAGTGCACACCGTTTGAACCCTTGAGACGGTAATACACTGGAGCAATGACATTATAGAGAATGGGCGTTCTTCTTACAAACCGTTTCAGAGACTTTATTAGCGACATCTACTATCCTGCTTTTTGGTTTCTAATGATAACGTCTTTTTGAGTTGATTAGTTTTAAATGAAATCTGAAACAAAAGAGAGAACCATACTGTTGCCAAATAAAGAAGAAGAGACAATTACGTGATTCATGCCTGCCTTTAAATTAGTTGCTCCATACGAACCTGCAGGGGACCAACCTCAGGCAATCAAAGAGTTGGTTGATGGCATCAAACGTGGTGAGAAGGCACAGGTTCTTCTCGGTGTTACAGGTTCTGGGAAAACCTTCACTATAGCCAATGTCATTGAACAAGTTCAAAAGCCAACGCTTGTAATAACGCACAACAAAACACTTGCAGCACAATTATACGGAGAATTTAAGCAGTTCTTTCCTCATAATGCAGTAGAGTATTTCGTATCCTATTATGATTATTACCAACCAGAAGCATATATTCCTGAGGCGGATTTATACATAGAAAAGGATGCAGGGATTAACGAGAATATTGACAAATTGCGAATGAAAGCAGTGTCTTCACTATTAAGCGGAAGACGTGACGTTATAGTGGTTGCCACTGTATCGGCAATATATGGCATGGGTAATCCAGAAGAATTTAAGAAGAATATAATCCGGCTCAGAGTGGGGCAGATAGTGGATATGAATCACATACTGCTCAAATTGATTAATGGTATGTATTCTCGCGTAAGCGGCGAATTGACACGAGGAACGTTCCGCGTCATAGGTGATACCATTGATATATTTCCTGTCTATGCTGATTACATTATAAGGATTACTTTCTGGGGCAACGAAGTTGAGTCGCTTGAACATCTGACCCTTGATATGCGCGAGAGAATAATGTCCTTTGAAGAACTTGCTATTTATCCCGCTAATATGTATCTCGTCCCTGAAGGAATGTTACCCGCCATTCTTGAGGAGATTGAAAAAGACCTTGAATCACAGGTTCAGTTTTTTCTTGAAATGGGACGCAAGTTAGAAGCCCGACGGCTTGAAGAGCGTGTTAGATATGACCTTGAAATGATCAGGCAACTTGGTTATTGCAATGGTATTGAAAACTATGCCCGTTACTTTGACCGGCGTAAGCCGGGAGAGCGCCCTTTCTGTCTGCTTGATTATTTTCCTGATGATTACTTGATGGTAATTGACGAGAGTCACGTAACAATTCCGCAGATAAGGGCAATGTATGAGGGTGATAGGAAACGTAAGCAGACCCTTGTGGATTATGGGTTCAGGCTTCCTGCCGCTATTGATAATCGTCCACTTAAATTTAAAGAGTTTGAAAGCCTTATTAATCAGGTTATTTTTGTATCTGCCACTCCGGGGGACTATGAACTGGAAATGACCGGTGGAGCCTTTGTTGAACAAGTTGTTAGACCAACAGGGCTCCTTGACCCTGAAATAATAGTCAAACCAACAGAAAACCAAATTGACGATTTGTTAGAAGAAATTATGTCAACAATAGAACGAGGTGATAGAGTTATTGTTACTACACTTACCAAGCGATTTGCTGAGGAGCTAACTAAGTTTTTAAAAAAGCATGGTATCAAGGCAGAATTCATTCATTCCGAAGTTGACACATTGGAACGCGTGGAAAGACTTAGAGACTTAAGAAATGGAAAGTTTGATGTCATAGTTGGAATAAATCTGCTGAGGGAAGGTATTGACCTTCCTGAAGTGGCTCTGGTTGCTATTCTTGACGCTGATAAAGAGGGATTTTTGAGGTCTGAACGATCTTTGACGCAAATAGCAGGTAGGGCAGCACGAAATCCTCGGGGTAGAGTGGTTCTATATGCAGATAGGGTTACTCCTGCAATGCAGAGATTCATTGATGAAACCAACAGGAGACGTGCAAAGCAAATTGCCTATAATCAGAAACACGGCATCGTGCCTACACCAATTAAAAAGGATATAGCAAGTCATGAGGCAGTGCTATGGATAAAAGAAGATGAGGAACACAAAGAATCTCCTGTTAACATTTCTGCCTTTGACCCGGTAATTGAAACCATGAATTCCAAAGATTTACTTCGCTTGATAAAACAAACATATAAGGCAATGATTAAGGCGGCAAAGAAGGAAGAATTTATGAAAGCAGCTCGCTTGAGAGATGAATATTTCCATTTGAAGCAGGTGTATGAAAAGAAGTTTGGTCCACTTCCTGAAAAAGTATAGACATTTGCTATTTGCGTTCTTTTCTGTAAGTTTGAAGTTGACAATATGCGACTTATAAGGTTCATCTGGTTGGGATGCTTATTGCTTTACTCGTTTTTCACATTTTCACAATATGCACCTCAATGGAATAATCTGATTATCAACCCCCAAGCCTATCATCCGTCATCGGAGTTCAACATATCCAACATCAGTGTCTATGCCCATTCACGGATTCAATGGACTGGTCTGGAGGGAGCTCCAGTAACTCATATGATTCAGGCTTTTGCCCCTATAACGCCCGAAGATATAACAGGATTATCACTTTCTTATGATAGGATAGGTCCTCAAACGTGGTTTGAGGGCTCCCTGTTCTACTCAAAACTAATAATGCAAGATGGTGATTATGCGCTTGTTCGGCTTGCTGGTGCATTAACCATAAATCAGTTCAATCTTGATGCCTGTGCACTAATAGGACCTTCAGACCCGGAGCCATGCTCTGGCAATGACCCACTCCTGCCTGCTCAAAATGTTCGGTCAACAACGGGCATGTATGCTACTATCTCCGCATCTACTCTTTTAGGTAATCTTGCTGTTTCTGGTACTCTTTATAAGATGGGGATAATTTCTCCTTCTATTAATGATGCATCTTTTAAAGCACCCATTCAAGTTGTCTTTTCTTCTGCTTATCTATTAAACGAGACAGGAACTGTTGTGTGGCGTCCTAATGCCACAATTAAGTTAAGTAATGTCACATGGCAACTTGAAATGGGGGTCTATGCTACTATTAATGAGACATTCAGTGGAGGAATAGTGTATCGTGGTCCAACAAAATATACTGTAGAATCCCTTTCTTTTCTGCTGGGCTGGAATATTAATGAATCGGTGACTGTTGGATATGCTTATGAATTATCCCTCAATGCTTTGTCGCAAGCCAATTTTGGCACTCACGACATAGTACTGAAAATATTACTACCACGACCGTGGTCATTTCCACAACTTAGAACCTGTCTCTTATACACATCCCGAGCCCACGAGAC
>WFXT01000037.1 GCA_015490475.1 Bacteroidota bacterium | reverse complement strand
TAAAGACGGTGCCGACTTTCGCTATCCTAACTCTTCATGGATTCCCACAAAAGAAGAAATAGAGAAACTTTTCCGTCCGACGGCAAAGAAGGTTCTGGACTATGTTTCCAGTAAGATAAGCCAGTAGTTAAGCGGGTTCTGGATTTGGTTTGGTAAAGAGTTGCTAATGGTCATGCATCTATCATCTTGCCACGCAGCATTTTATTCCAGTACATCCATGGCAAGAATTTGGTTTTCAATAGCCACATCAGATATGAAGGTTTGGTGGTATCTATTAGCCATTTGGGGAATGAAGGAGCAGGTATGTTGTCATATAAGAATTCTGCCATCACCACTTTTCCGTACCCGACAATAAAGGGACATCCTGCGTATCCATTGTATTTCTTGTCATAATTTGTTCCTTCCAGTGAAGCAAGGATTCTCTTAACCACTTTACCGACATGTTTCCTTATTGCGGCACCAGACTTAGCAAAAGGAACACCGCATACGTCACCAACGCCATATATGTCGTGGAACTTCTTATGTTGCAGTGTATATCTATCTACGTTGAGAAAACCAGTCTGTTCAGCACCTTCCACTAAATCATTGTTTTCTCTAATAAACCTATGTGGTGCTTGAGGGGGAACTAAGTGAATAAAATCGTATTCTTCTTCAACTCGTTCGCCCGTTTCTATGTGCTCAAAGATTGCACCACGCACATCTGGTTTAACTTCAACCAGTTTGTACAGAAAATTCCCTTTTATTCCCTTCTGATTGGCAATGGCAGTAATTGTTTCCTTAAAGCCGGGAACACCGAAATAGACCGTTCCCGGTGTATATAAAACTACTTCTGACTTGTCTCTAACATTATTTTTTCTAAATATTTCGTCTGCCAGAAACATTATTTTCATTGGACCTGCACCACATTTGTAGGGTGTATGTGGAACAGTAAATAGTGCCTTTCCACCTTTAAAGTTCTTCAAGAGTTCCCATGTTTTAGGGGCATAATTAAAAAGATAGTTAGAACTTGCATAAGGGGTGTCCAATGCTTCTCTAAGCCCAGGTGTCCAGTCGTAAACATATTCCACACCGGTGGCGATGATTAAATAGTCATAGGTTAGCTCTTTTCCTGATTCAGTACTTACTCTTCTGTTGTGGGGATCAATTTTTGTAGCCCTTTCCTTAATCCACGTCACCTTAGGCGGAATAAAGTCTTTCTGTGGTTTTCTCGTTGCTTCCGCGGAATAGACCCCTCCACCTACCAATGTCCATGCTGGCTGATAGTAATGCCATTCCGATGGTTCAACAAGCCCGACACTGTATTTGCTGGAATTACGCATCAAAAAAGCTGCTGCACTCAGACCTCCTGTCCCCCCACCTAAGATTAAAACATTAAAATGGTTAGCACCCATGTTACTACAATTTATATATTGAGATACAAACATAGAAAACTCAAGTTAGTCATGTCATGTATCATGTATCTAATTTTCTAACAAACCGAGCAGGATTGCCAACCCACAATTCCCATGGCGGGATATCCTTAGTTACAACACTGCCTGCTCCTATCATGGCTCCCTCTCCAATTGTAATACCCCCCAGGATAGTAGCGTTTGCTCCTATGGAAGCCCCTTTCTTGACCACAGTTTGCAAGAATCTATCTGGATATTGTTTTGAACGTGGATATTTGTCATTTACAAAGGTAGCATTGGGACCAATGAACACATCATCTTCGATCCTCAGTCCATCCCAAAGAAAGACACCATTTTTAATTGTTACATTGTTTCCTATTATCACATCATTTTCAATGAAACAGTGCGAACAAATGTTGCAATTTTCACCTATTACTGCTCCTTCTAATATGACCACAAACTGCCATATTCGTGTTCCCCGTCCAATTTTTGTTGTATGAACCTCTGCTGTAGGATGAATATAGACTTCTTTTAACATCATCCGAGTTTTTTGTACAAGTTTACGACTTTTTTAGCATATCTATAGTCAAACCTTTTCAAAATTGTTTCTCTTAATCTTTCTCCCATTACATTATATTTCTCAGAATTTTCATAAACCCTTTTAATAACTAATTTGAGATGATGCTCAGTGTTGTGTAAAGGTAACAGGAAACCATTCCATCCGTCAATAACGTATTCAGTAAAATCTCCCACATAATCTGGGACTGCTATTAGCTTTCCTAATAATCCCATTTCCTTGGCAGCTGAATTACTGGCATCTGTCATGGAAGCGGAAACCAACATATCACATGCTGCCATGTAGTTTATGAGGTCTTTTTTGAACCCAAGCATTACTATGCAGTCCTGAAGATTGTTATTATACACCCAATTTTCCAATTTAGTTCGGAGGGGACCGTCTCCAGCAACAAGCAACTTTATGTCATATCCCTCAGCAATTATGTCTCGGACTACTTTTAGCACCAGAAAAGGCCTCTTAAGAGTGATTAAACGTGAGACCATTATCAACCTTAGCTTACAAGGATATTTCTCTTTTAATTCCTTCACTTTGTTCATATCTGGTTTATTATAGTCTAGGAAATCGTATATATATGGAACTACCACTATTCTTTCTTTAAAACCCTCATATTTTATAATTCCTTCCCTAACTGTTTTAGACGGAACAATAATTACGCCAGCAAACTTGTGTATAAACCAGTCAAATAACTTTTCTTTCCAGTTCATTTTTATGCCAAAAGGTCTGTAGTGGTGTCTGAAAGCAAAAAGTTTTACAGGAACAATAAATGAAGTTAGGGTAGCTATGAAATTAGGTTTTTGAACATGTGAATGAATAATGCTAATCTTATGTTTTATAATGAAAAACACTAAATAAAGAATTAAAAAAAAGTAATATGTAATACCCCTAAAGTTCTTTAATGGTAGCATGTAAACTTTTATACCTAGTTTCTTTAATTCATCACTAAGTGGTCCCCATTCGTCTGTTATTACTGCCCGTATTTCATAACCACTTGTTTTAAGGATTTTAAGATATGTTATGAGAGCATTGCTGTATTTTGAAGATTCATATAGGAACAGAATTCTTTTATTGTTGGTGATATTCCAAAAGCGATTTGTAAAGAGCCTCATATTTCTTGGCAATTTTAATTGGGGAATGATACTTCTTTACAAATTCTATCCCTTTTTGTTGGAGCGACGAAAATAGTTCTCTTTGTTCCAAGAGGAAAATAAGTTTTTTCTTTATGTCTTCTGCATCAGGAAGAGCATTTATTATGGGACACTCTTCTGGATCGACTCCTATGGCTTTGAGTGCTTCTGGCTCTGCACCACTGAATACTACTTTACCCAAGGATAGCCCCAAAAGGGCATTTACTCCATAAGAATAGCTGTTTGTTTGGTCAAGCAAAATATCTGTGTTCTGAACTATCTCTTTATGTTGACTATATGGCAACCTGGATTTAATGATGAACTCAAAAAATTTGCTATACTTTGAATTTTTAATGTCTTCTATGGCTTTTAAAAAATAAGGGATCCCTTTAAAACCAATTCGTGTAATGCCTAAATAGACCCGTAACTTGCCTTTTCTATTTTTAGTTGTTAATGTAGTGTTTTTCTCAATTGGAAAAGGAATAGGTATAAGAT
>WFXT01000036.1 GCA_015490475.1 Bacteroidota bacterium | reverse complement strand
CTTTCTGTGGAATCTTTACTAAAAGACTTCCCAGGGTATATAGGATGGGAGAAAGGAGAATCTTACCCTACTTTAAAACAACTGGAAAGGCTATCCAGAAAACTACATGTTCCGTTAGGTATTTTTTTCCTGAAGACTCCACCCGTTGAATCGCTACCAGTACCTGATTTTCGCACAGTGCAGGGCAGGAAATTATCCAGACCAAGCCCTGAACTTCTTGAAACAATTTACATATGTCAGCAACGTCAGGAATGGTATCGCAATTATCTTATTTCTGTTGGAGAGTCCCCTTTGCCTTTTGTAGGGACTGCTACCATAGAGGATGATATCATTTCTGTCGCTGAGGAGATACGAGGATATATAAGACTTGATTCCAGAGCACAGAGTTATCTTACTAATTGGACGCAGGCGTTAAGAATACTTAGTGATAAGATTGAGCAGATCGGGGTTCTGGTCATGATTAATGGAGTAGTAGGGAACAATACTCATCGAAAACTTAAGGTTGAAGAGTTTCGTGGATTTGTTCTGGTGGATAACTTTGCACCTCTTATCTTCATTAATGGCTCCGATACGCTTTCTGGAAAGATATTCACCCTTTTCCATGAACTTGCGCATATCTGGCTGGGGGAGTCTGGCATAACAGATGCCTCTCTGGAAAATATTCCAGAGGATAAAGTGGAAAGATGGTGTAATCAGGTGGCAGCCGAGGTATTAGTGCCCATGCATGAAATAAGAAGAATCTTTAATTCTAAAAAGGAACTGACAGAAGAACTTAACCGCATTGCCCGAATTTTTAAAGTCAGCACCCTTGTCATCTTAAGACGGTTATTTGATGCAGGTTTTCTGGACAGAGACTCCTATCAGGCTACTTATAGTCAACAACTGGAACGATTGAAATCTTACGAAAAGGCTACCTCTGAAGGAGGTGGAAATTTTTACCACAACCTTATCAGGAGGGTAAGCAAACGATTTGCCGTCGCGGTAATTAGTAGTGCACTGGAAGGACAAACCCTTTTTCGTGATGCATTCAACATGCTGGGAATTTCAAAGATAGAAACACTTAAAGAAGTGGCAAGGGAGTTGAGATTGGCATAATGGCCTACTTGCTTGATACGAATGTATTCATACAGGCCAAAAACCTTCATTATGGATTTGACTTCTGTCCAGGATTCTGGGATTGGCTGGACTATGCTAACCGCAATGGCATACTTTATAGTATTGAAAGAGTTAAAGACGAACTTATTGCAGGAAATGATGAACTTGCCGAATGGGCAAAACAAAGGGACACGAATTTTTTCTTACCGCCAGACCCTACTGTAATTACGGCCTTTGGTGAGGTTAGCGAATGGATAACAGGTCAATCTTATGACCAGGCTGCTATTAATACCTTCCTTCAAGACCCTGATTACTATCTTGTTGCCCATGCCCTTGCACACAATTTTATTGTAGTTACCCATGAAGTGCCTGCAAATACAAGAAAGAAAGTAAAAATTCCCAATGTCTGTATAGGTCTTGGCATCCGACATATGACCCCTTTTGAGATGCTCCGCATAGAAAAAGTAAGATTTGTCTTGGAGCAAAAACGATGATGAAGTTGAAATTAACGGAGGCGGTGGGGTATGGAGAGTGAGTGGAAAAGGGTTCCTGTTTCAAATGTTGTTATTCCAGTTTTAGGAGGGACACCTGCTCGGAATAGACTTGAATATTGGAATGGAACTATTCCTTGGGCCTCAGCAAAAGATGTGGTTTCTGCAAAAGGACGGTTTTTGCATACAACTGAAGAATTTATAACTCAAGAAGGTTTGGATAACAGTGCTGCTAAACTTCTTCCAAAAGGAACTATAGTTATTACGGCTCGTGGTACTGTTGGAGCACTTGTGCAATTAGGACGTGATATGGCATTTAATCAAACTTGCTATGGGTTGATACCTAAAAATGGAATTATTGAAGATTATTTATTCTATGCATTAAAAGGCACATTAATTGAAATGAAGTCGCTAACATACGGTACCGTCTTTGAAACAATAACTATGAACTCATTTAATAAATGGTTGATCCCTCTTCCTCCTCTTCCCGAACAACGCGCTATTGCCCACATTCTTGGCACTCTGGATGACAAGATTGAACTGAACCGAAAGATGAACGAGACTCTGGAGACTATGGCACAGGC
>WFXT01000035.1 GCA_015490475.1 Bacteroidota bacterium | reverse complement strand
GTAATAGGGAGGGTTGTATTGTGGCATGTGCGTGAGGACGTGTTGTATAAGGGCAAGCGACCAGACCCCCGTAAGGTGAAGCCTGTAGCACGTCTTGGCAGGCTATGGTATGCTATCATTGACAGGTCAAACATATTAGAGGTTCCTGTGCCTTCTGGAACAGGAGTGGGCTTTGAAAACCTACCCGAATTTATCAGGGATAGCAATATTTTAACTTTAAATCATAAGTCCCTTCTTGCTATGCAGTCTGAAATTCCTGACGACCTTCCAGAAACCCGTGCAATAGTAGATTCCATCTTGAATTCTAAAGAATGGCAGAGTGATATTGAGAAATACATTGCAGACCTGCTTGAACAAAACCGAGTCAGCGAAGCATGGCGTGTGATTAATTATGTCGCCTCTAAGAAGTAAAATCTATAAGTCAAACCATAGAGTGTTGTATGGATTAAACAGATGCCATCTGAGAGAGAGTAGTATCATTGCGTTTTGCTCGTTGTAACTGGGAAGGGACAGTTGTCTAAGCAGAAAGTATAAGTCTGCGTACAGGCTTGAATTGAACTTGTAAGAAATCCACACGTGCGTATTGTAAATGTACAAGGGCAGTCCCTGTGTTGTATAGTTGCCATAATATCTGGTTGGATAATGGAAATTTTTGAATATGTTACCGCCGTAGTTAGCAGAGCCAGTGTCAATTCCTTGTTTGAAGGCAATAAACATGCTTCCCACTTCCCACTTATTGAATTTGTAGGTTACCTTAAGGAGGGCTTCCCACAGGTTGGCACCACGAGGGTGTGCAAGCCCATACCCATAGTGTGAAAAATTCTGAAGAACGGAGGAATGACTATATGTAAAAGGTCTTATCCGTATGTGTTCACTCTGAATGTGTAGGTTGTTCCAGATTATTGCAAATCCAGTACTGATAGCCCATTTGTTAAGATATGACCCTGCGAAATATTGTGGTTTTCCTGTTATTGCTTGTTTTATGTCGGCTTGCAGGTGGCTTATGAAAAGGTCATCTATGAAAAGGTTCAACCATGTCCTGAACCACTTATGACGATACATGAGTGATAATCCCAGTCCTGCATTATCTGGACTGCCCAGATAGTGTTCCACAGTCCTGAAAAAAATTATCGGGTTGAAATAATTCCAATCTGGTAGCAAGGAAGTTGTGTCCCTGAACATCATAATCTGTTCATGAAAGGCTAATGTTAAACGTTTGCTTATTTGGAATTCAAGGGTGTGGGCGACAAAATGCTTGTTTGGAAAGGGTCTTGATGCAGGAACGCCAGTGAAATGTTTCATTGTTGCCCATAAAATTAGATATTTCCATCGTTTGTACTCAAAATCTGCTCTTAAGAAAGTATATGGGCTTGTGCGATAGGAAAGAAAGGGAGTTAAATAACCATATCCTATCTGGTTGGTAGCAAACCCTATTGAAAATGCCAGAAAAGGTTTGTCCATGGCAATTATGGTCAGGAGACTACGGGCATCATTAAAATCAATCCCCTTAGTTAAAACAGTGTCGTTTAGATAGCCGTCAAAGTTTTTTGTCCAGATAAAGTGTGGCAGAACGCTATTTAAAGACGTGTCTATATAATACCTTAAAGCAGGAGGCAAGCCGATTTGATTATCCGTAAACTCGCTATAAAAGAGAATTTTTTCTTTTATGTGTCCTGATATTCTTAATCCCTTCCTGTTGAAATATGGAATTTGTCTGGAAGTTGTCATAGTTCCAAACCCCATGTGTATAAGTGGACTGAAGGCAAGTGATATAACGGAATCAGAGTAAGAGAATAAATGTTGACATGGTCTTTTTTTCCATAGGTTGCAGTTAACAAAGTGATTAATGTTGTTTATGATGGACATGTAAGAACGAGAAATTAGTAGCGTATCATTAGTGGTTGTTTCGGGAAATAATAAAGGCTGTGCGTATGTCGGAGCCAATATGTTCCACGACAATATAAGAAACAGAGTTGACATCCATGAGGAAGAAGGTTTTAAGTTATAAATAGCCTTAAAGGAAAAGTTTTTATGTTCTCTTAGCCGAGATACAACCCAATGTGTTAATGCCTTCACTAATACAAAAATAGCAGATTTGCCTCTGTCTTATCTCTTACAGGTGTCTTTCTGCGATTGTTGTCATAATAGTGCTTTTGGGAATGTACAATACGCATTCACTCGTAATAGGGAAAATTTGAGTCCCTGTTAAAGTCTGATACTAACAATTTAGGACTAAACTTTAAAGATTTACACAGGTTACACATCCTTAAAATGCACAACTCTGTAATTGTTTTCATCCGTCCATTCCACTGCAATGGCATGCACTTCCACTGGCAGGGAAACTTCGTGTTGATGAATATATTCTTCAATGCCCAGATAGATGTGTTCCAGTTTCTTGTCGTCAATCCGAATTTCAGGATTTCCTTCGCCAGACGACCCTTTCACTTCAACGAATATTATAGACTTTCCATCAGTGCATATAATGTCTATCTCGCCATTTTGATGACGCCAGTTGCGTTCCAGAATTTCATATCCTCGTTGCGACAGGAACTGGCAAGCCAATTCCTCAAAGAGTTTCCCTAACTTCTGCTGATTTGACTTTTCCACGCTCAACACGAATCACTTTTGCAGGGAACTTCTCAAGCCATGTGTAGTTATGGGTGGTCATTATAACCGTTACATTAAGGTCTTTGTTTAGCGTGTGAAGGAGTTTTACTATTTCTTCGCCTGTTTCAGGGTCAAGGTTTCCTGTTGGCTCATCCGCTAATAATAGGTCTGGGTTATGAATGATAGCCCTTGCAATGGCAAGCCGTTGCTGTTCACCGCCAGATAGTTCATAGGGCATTTTATGGGCTTTGGTATGAAGACCCACTCGCCAGAGAACCTCTTCAATCCTGCGTTCCCTCTCTTTCTTTTTCCTGATGCCAAGGATTCTAAGGACGAAATGCAGGTTGTCGGCAACTGTCCTGTCCGTCAACAATCTGAAATCCTGAAAGACTACACCCATCTTACGCCTCATCTTGGGAATATGCCACCATCTTAACTTGCGAAGGTTGAAACCAACCACCTCGCCCTCGCCCTCCCGTAGTGGCAATTCGCCATGCAGTGTCTTGAGCAAAGAAGTTTTGCCTGAACCTGTTCGCCCAACTATATACAGAAATTCGCCCCTCTCTACCTGTAAATTCACGCTCGTTAGCACTGGTGTTTCACGCTGATAAATAACCGCATCTTTAAGATAGGCTATCATAATGAGTAAAGTTAATGTATTTGCTAAAAAGTAACCTTACAGATTATCGCATTCATCACCCTAACCATTAGGTTCGTAATTTAGACGATGTAGTATGAGAATAATCCTGCCTGCAGTTGTATTTTGTAATTTCATTGCAATATTATCGGAAGGACAGTGCACTTTAGAACTTTATAGCAGTGATTCAAAATCGCCTCTTGTCGAAATAGCGGTTTATGTTCACACAGAAAGGGAGGGGGAAGTAGTTTATGCTACTGTTACTGATTCCAATGGCAGGTTTATAATTCCAGAAGAGTTGTGTGTGGACAATGACTCTGTATATCTCTCATTGGGGACATTAAGGAAATCATCATGGGAGCGCTTGGGTGTTTCCTGTTGTTTGAATAGGAAAATCTACGTACCACCTTCTTATCTTGCAGTATCTCTACATGAAGGAATTGTTGAAGTTAAGTTTTCTGGCTCTGCGAATAGGGTTAATCTTCCTGAGCCTTTGAGCACTGGGCATGCTTCTGCTGTTGAAGTGCCTGCACGCATCCAATCTCTGGACCCTTTGGCTTTGATGTCCCGAAAATCAGGATGGGACGTTAACATTAGCATTGAAGGGATGGATTCAAGGCGTGTTAGGGCACGCATGGAGGGTTCGTCATTATATAGTCTGTGTCCCATGGAGATGGGAGGTTGTCTTGCTGGTCTGCAGTCTTTCCTTACTGACAATCTGGAAATTGACTATTCCACACCACTGTCTGGGGGCACATTGCTTGACTTTTCAATTGCTTCTACTCGTTTTGAAAGGATTCCTTCTCTGGATGTTGTTGCTTTTGGACGGGCAAGCACACTCGGTAATGGCTATGAAGCAGGATTGAAAGGCGTTTTTTCGTCGCAACGCTGGTTCGCCACTACTGGCTTTGTATATTCCTATGCCGAATCCTATTATGCGGGCAATAAGACCCTTGTACCCAACTCTGACTATAGCAACACTGGAGCAATGTTTAAATTGGCACACAAATGGAAAAAACTATCGCCCGAATTATCTTACTTTCTTTCCCGAACTACAGACGCTGGCTATCCAACTTTCCAGAATGTTAGAATCAAAAACGAAGAACGCCATGTGGTAGCCCTGAAAGACCGTATATACTCAAATAAATTAAGTATTGATTATTCCTTTGCTTACCAGTCGGGAATTCACTTGATGGAAATGGAAAATACGCCAATGGGAGACCTACTATCTGGGGCAAACTCAAAAATTTACGATGGCAAAGTATCTATATTCCGAAATTCTTTTAGAAACATTAAGTTGGGATTCACGTCCTCGGCTACTTTATGGCAAATGGATGCTTTTCTCTATCCACAGTCTAATCCAGACCAGTTGCGTGATCAAATAAAAGATGCATTAACCCTTGAATGGCTTAACTCGGTTGTAGTGAATTGGAAAAGATTAGAGTTTACCATGGGGGGAGCCTATATGCACTGGACGGCTAAAGACAGAAGGCAATACCGCCACTTTATTCCCGTGGGTATTTCCAGATTTCATTCTTTCCTGTTCAGGGATAAACTTTACCTGCGTCTGGAAGCAGAACATTCCTATCGCATTCCGACACCTGTTGAACTTTATAGAGAACACGTTGTCTTACCGGGTGGTAAGTATCTTCTTTCGTTTGCTGATTCCCTACTTCCAGAGCGATTATGGGGGACAAGAGCAACGATGCGATGGACTTACAGAAATTGGGAAACACAGTCTGAATTAGGTTTGTCATTACAGGGCTTTGTGCGTCTTATAGAAAACTATATTTTCTTGAAGGATTTTCCCAATGTTCCCTCACCGTTGCCCTCTGTGGCACCTATAGTCGTGGCATATCAAAACATTGGCAATTTGCTACTTTCAGGAGCAGGTCTTAAATTAGACTATGCCAACAGGAGACTTGAAAATGAGTTACTGGTCGGATGGACATGGGGACAATTCCTCAATGACGGTTCCCCTGCACCGTATATCTTTCCTTTTTCTGTTAGAGCATCTGTGAAATACTCGTTTATTGAAAATTTGAAAGCCGTCATGTCAGTGGAAGGGATGCCGGCACAAAACAGGGTTAACACTGCATTGGGGCAGGTTCCATCACCAGCTTTTGTAAAGATAGATTTCGCCATCCACAGTAGGATCGCCTCTATAATTGATGTGTCTTTGTTTGTGAATAATATTACAGACCAGTACTATTTTCTGCCCACCAGTTATGGGGCTGTGCCAGAGCCAGGCAGATTTTTCGGCATTTCGGTAAAATTAAACTTGAATAAGGCTTTTATTTCTGGCAAAAATGTTATGGTTGCTGAATTCAAGGTTCCCATGCAGTGTTCACGGTGTGCAAGAACAGTTAGAAAGATTTTATATAGACAGTCGGGAATAATAAAAGTGGAAGCGGATTATGATGAAGACATTGTAAAAGTGTGGTTTGATTATTTCGTGCAGAATCCTGAACATGTTAAAATGCAACTTGAGAAGGAGTATGGAGAACGACCAAGATTGATAAAAGTTCGTGTTATAGAAAAGTAAATTTGATTCCGTTGTTCCATATTTGTAACTTCATTGACAATGTAGATGCAAAGTAACACATGATAAACTTTGGCGAGTATATGATTACCGTGTGTATTTTAGTATATAAAATTGCTTTGTATAATGTCCTTTTTAAACATTGAGCTGCAGGATTTTTTATCAGTGAGAAGAGCTGAGTGGAAGTGGGATAGCGAAGTGTGTCTATTAGTTGGTCCTAATGGAAGTGGAAAAACGCAATTATTAGATTTGGTTTTTTCACTATTATATGCAGGTTGGAAATCTTCCCATAGCATTAGAAAGATTAGTGGTAAGCAAGCTTTTATAGAGGTTCTAAGAGATGTATTTTTATTGCGTTCCCGAAAAGATAAGCCAATAATAAATTCTTTGAAGAACTGGAATGGTAAATCATTACATGTAGCTGGGAATATTGTAACTAAAAGTAAGGCAATAATAAGTGTAAAGATTGATGAAGCATTATCAACGGGAAGTATTGACTTTAGAGTGGAAAACGGTTTTGAAACACCGCCAATAACGTATTTTTCTGTGTTGCCATTAGAATATTACAGAGGAATAGTAGCTTTGAACTCTATGAGTCCCAAATGGAGGGTAGTGCCTTTTTCTAAGAGTGAGTTCATTATCTGGCTGTTTACTACTTATGACAGTAAGCATAATGTCATGCCTGGTAAATTAAAGGAAAGTTTTAAAGATAAGTTTGGTATATCAAAGATTTACATTGATAATGTACAGATTAAGCTGGAAAGTTCTGGAAATATCTTCGGTATAGAACATGCTGCATCTGGTTTAAAAGGATTGGCGGCAATTTATCTTGCAATAAAGCACGGTTTGATAGACCATAACACAGAACTGGTTATAATAGATGAACCTGAGGTGTCCCTTCATCCTTCATGGACATATAAATTTGTAGAGTGGATGGTTGAAGTGATGAAGCACTTTAAATTTCGCTTGCTAATGGCAACACATTCGCCTCTTATAATAGATTCTTTCAATGTGGCTATGAAGAAAAATAAATTAAGGAAGATTACCGTAGGCACTGCTATAAGAAATCTCACTTATGGATTTGATTGGACATTTAAAGATTTTGATAGTGAATCATTAGCAGAAGTATCTCACTTATTGGACGACTACTTTGAAATAATAAATAGCCTTTATGGGGAATGATTGTAAATGCATAGTGAGTAAATTTGACGAATTAGTTTCTCGCTATATCAGTAAATTTTGGTTTAAGACATTGAGTTCGTGTGATTATGTTGAAGTACAAGTTAGTGATAATCAGGTTTTTGTCAATTTCGTAGAGAAAACTGATTACAATAACAAATATTTCCCAAAAAACTTGTGGCAGAAGGAAGTTTTCTTGGATGAGGTATTTGAACATTCAAGGAAAATGTGGGGTTCTGCACTTGCCTGAACAATTTTAACTAATTACAAGCCGGAAGTACTAAAGAGCAATGTCCAACCACTAAAATTATTTAATAACAGAGTCTTTTACCGCTACATAATTGAATTACTGCAACACAATAGGATCAACGTGAGAAATGCTATATACATTCGTTTGCTTGTAGAAATGCTGGAAAAGAAAGTGAAAGATGGGGTGATGGGCAAAGTTTCGGTAAGATTCAAATAATTTTTGTGATTTTGTCAGGTAGGCTAATATTAAATTGCTTTAAGTTTGCAGAAAATAGAATGTACAATGAAGGTAACAGTTATAGGAGCTGGGAATGTAGGAGCCACAACGGCTAATGTGCTCGCCACAAAGGATTTCTTGAAGGAAGTAGTGCTTGTAGATATTAAAAAGGGTGTTGCTGAAGGAAAGGCACTGGACATTTGGGAAAGCGGTCCAATACTTGGTTTCTCAACAAAAGTATATGGAGTTACTGACGATTATGAAGCCACTGCTGGCTCTGATGTGGTGGTTATCACTTCGGGGGTTCCTCGCAGACCGGGCATGAGTCGTGATGACCTCATTGAAACTAATGCTAAAATTGTCAAGGAAGTTGCTCAGAAGGCAGTTAAGTATTCGCCTGATGCAATCCTTGTGGTGGTATCTAACCCACTTGATGTAATGACTTATGTTGCATGGAAAGCCACTGGATTGCCGACAAACAGGGTGATGGGGATGGCTGGTGCTCTTGACACTGCCAGATATAGGACATTCATTGCCGATGCAGCAGGGGTCTCGCCCAAGGATGTTCAAGCAATGCTAATGGGAGGACATGGAGATTCAATGGTTCCTTTACCCAGATACACAACAATTAATGGGATTCCTGTTACTGAATTTATAGATAAGGAGACATTGGACAAAATTGTTGAGCGGACACGCTTCGGAGGAGGAGAAATAGTTAACCTGCTTGGTGTGTCGGCATGGTATGCCCCCGGAGCCAGTGCTGCTCTTATGGTTGAAACAATCCTTAAAGACGAAAAGAGGATTATCCCGACGAGTGCATATCTCAATGGTGAATATGGGTTCTCTGGATTTTTTATGGGGGTTCCCGTTCTGTTAGGCAGGAATGGAGTTGAGAAAATTATTGAGCTTGACTTGACGCCAGAGGAAATGGAACTGGTTAAGAAATCTGCAGAGCACGTTAGGTCCCTCGTTGATGTGGTTCATAAAATGGGGGTAGTATAAGGAGCGGTGGTCTTATCGTTGACATTGGCAACACAACGGTTAAGATAGGCTTGCTTAATAAAGATGGTAAAATAGTATATGCAGAGCGGTTCTATAAAGGTGAGGTAGATAGATATAGGCATTTAATTGAATCTTATGACATTACGGCATGGATGGGGGTTGGTACAATCCCTGAGGGAATTAAGTTACCTGCTCAAAAACAAGTAACAACACTAAGTTTGATAAATGCAGGAATTAAGATAGACTATGAGAAGAGAGAGTTCATAGGTGTTGATAGAGTGGTGTGTGCCTATGCTGGATTCCTCATATTCAAAAAGCAGGTGCTTGCCTTAACACTTGGCACGACAATCACTGCGACATATATAACGAGGAATGGGGTTATTAAAGGAGGGAGCATTAGTCCGGGACTGACCGCCAGATTCAACGTTTTGGCTAAGGGAACTGCTCAATTGCCTACAGTAGAGGCGAACTTTTCTGCTTGGAATGGGTCATGGTTAGGACGCTCAACAAACGAATCAATACGCAAAGGCGTCATTAATGGAGTTATAGCGGAAGTGGAAGCGATGTTCAGGTGGTGGAAGGACTACGACCCTGAGACTGTTGTGTTCGCAGGCGGTGGAAACCATCAACTCTTGCAGTTCATACGTTCTGAACTACCTTTACACGTTGAACCATTTATAGAACTATATGCGCTGGCAACACTTATTAATTACGGGATTATTGGGTAGTAGCAGTGTGGTGGCTCAGACTGTGACCAACCCGGTTACTTACAAACGATATGTGTCCATTGTTCGGTTTTCACCCATTGGAGCATCGTCGGTTGCATTGGTTTCAAATCAGGCAGGTCTTTCCAACCCACACATCGCATCTACATTACCTTATCAGAAATGGGCGGGAGCAGACCTCAGAATGCAATTAACAAGATATGGAGTTCAAACACCTGATGCTAAAAACATAGTAGTTGATGCTAATCCTGAGGAATTGAATTTGTTTCTTCCTGTGCATAAGCGAATTACTGTTGCAGGAGGTATAAATTCTTATGTGGATAATAATGGACGATACAATTCTTCTGATGCTGAAGGTTTGTGGACCCTTTCGTCTTATGGAGGTTTGTTGCAGGCTCGTCTCTTTGCTGGATTATCTCTATACGATAAATCAGGCTGGAAAGTAAGTGTTGGTGGTGGTGCCTTTTTTCTTACTGGAGTTCTCGTTGATACACTGTTAAGAAGGAAATCGCTTGACCAGACCCTTCGCCATGTTATCATCTCTCGTCAAACTGTTAGAGATATCGGCTCTCATGCTTCTATTTTGGTGTCACGTAATATTAAAGGACTTAGCGTGTCTCTTGTCGCCGGTATTAACCATAATCCGAAAATGAAAGTAACCCTTGAAAAAAGTCAATGGGTAGCCGTGAAGTGGCAACCTTCATCAATAACTGATACTGTTCTTTTAAACAGAGTGAACACTGACACGACGTTGGAAGGCACATCAGAACTGTTTGCTGGAATTGGTTTCGCTGGGGAGAAATTTCAATTTGAAGTGCTTGGGGCAATGACAAGTCCTATAGAATCATATGCACTACGAACTGCCTTGACATGGTTCCTTGAGCCAGAGAAAGACCTTCCTGTTAAAAAAGCCCTTTCCGTAGCATTCCTATATCAAGATGGACAGCTTATGATGGAGAGATTTCGGGATATTGGCATGGAAATTGCTTATATTATTCCCGGTGTGGGCACTGCTGGAAGTCTCACTCTCAGAGTGGGACTCAACAGATGGCAGACCACAACCATGAAAGCCACTTACTGGCATGTTGCGACAACGGTGGCACTTAGAGAACGCTGGTTCATTCGTCGTAAATTTGAATAAAAAAATAAAATACGATGCCACGAGTTTTAGGAACAACTTTGGGAACGCTAATGGGCATAATGCTGGTGCCTATTGTGGCTATTGCCCAACAAACTGATAAAAAGAGTGTTTGGGGAGAGGACAGTGCTACTGCTGTTAAGAACTATGCACTCTATCGCTCATTTGTAAAAACTCAGGAATACGACAAAGCACTGCCTTACTGGAGATATGTCTTTAACAATGCCCCATGTGCTCGCAGACGGCTCTATTCCGATGGAGAAAAAATAATGGAATTTATGATTAAAAATGCTCAAGATGAAAAAACAAAAGAGGCTTATGTAGATACTCTGCTGTTGTTGTTTGATAAACGTATTGAGTGTTTTGATAATGAAGGAGTTGTTCTAGCCAGAAAAGCATATTACATGCTCAAATACAAGCGTGCTAACGAACAAAACATGCTTGAGTTAGGGCAAACTGCAATAACCAAGGGTAGAGAAAAAACTTCTGCTTATCTTCTGCCAATTTATTTTAAGTATGCTGTGAGGGCTTATAAAAAAGAACTGATTTCTGCAGATAGCTTGCTAAATATTTATGCAAGTGTTCAAGAGGTTATTTCGGCTAATGCTGGCAATGAGAAATATAGCAGTGCTGGGGTTAAAGTGGCAGAGGAACTTCGCAACTCAGGACTCATTAAGACATGTGAAGATGTGGATAAGTTGCTCTTACCAAGATATAAATCCAATCCATCTGACACCTTACTCTGGAAATTATTATTTTCCATAATGCGTTCTCTGGAATGTTATTCGTCGCCCTATTTCACAGAAATCGGGGAAAAGCTGGTTGATTCGCTTGGCGATTATCGTGCTGCTATTAGCCTTGCTAAAGCATATAAGAAACAAAATAAATGTTCCAAAGCTATAGAGATGCTACTTAAAGGAGCCGATAAATCGCCTGATAATGACTTGAGGGCGGAGTTATATTTAACGGCTGCACAACTGGAATATAAGTGTAAAAAGAATTTTGCACGGGCTCGGGAACTGGCTCGTAAAGCCGCTTCCCTTAAGCCCAACTGGGGAGAACCATATTTGTTAATTGGAGACCTTTACGCCGCATCAAGCACTCTTGACTGCATCAAAAAACAACCATTAGGTTCCAAGGCGGTTTTCTGGGCTGCTATTGATATGTATCTAAAAGCCAAGAGCATTGACCCCTCTGTAGCAGACGAAGCAAATAAAAAAATAGCCCGATATAAACAGTTTACGCCAACCAAGGAAGACATTCACTTTCACTTGCTTAAAGAAGGGGAAACCTATGAGATAGGATGTTGGATGGGAGTGTCAACAAAAGTGCGGGTATATCAATAATTACTTTTTTACTAGTTGTTAGTGGAATAATAATGTCCTTGTCCAGTTGTAAGCATGATTTTGAAGAGGTTAGCAAATTGCAAGATTATATGTCAGTTCCGCCTGAGAAAGGATATGATGTGGAAATTATGTATTACGATTCTGGATTTCTGGAGTTCAAACTGGTGGGTGCTGAAATGACCATTGTGCCAAGGGAAAAGCAAGACCCACTTGTGGAAGTTGATAGTTTTAATTTGTATCTTTACGACCGGGAAGGACGTGTTTATACTAAGGTGAAGGCAAATAGTGGTACTGTGGACCTGCCTAATGGTTTGATGTGGGCTAAAGGACACGTTTTTGTGTGGTCCCGAGAAGGTAACAAACTCAATACTGATGAAATTGTATGGGACCTGAAGGAGGACAGAATCTATACCTATTCTGACGTGAGATTAGAGACGCCAGAGGGAGTGATTTATGGCAAAGGATTTGAAACAGATCCGTCATTTACTAAATATCGCATAACAAAAATGAAAGGTTCATTAAAAGTAAATCTTGATTGATGGATTATGCTATTATATTATTTCTTGTGTCGCTGATATTGTCGGCATTTTTCTCTGGAACTGAGATGGCGTTTGTTTCAGTGGGTAGGCTTGAATTACTATTGCATGCCCGCAAAACAGGAAGTGTTGCATGGTGGGAAAAGAAACTGCAGGAACCAACCAGATTTATTGTTACAACACTCATTGGGAATAATCTTGCACTGGTGTTGTTTGGTATGGCTGTTGGAATGCTTATCTGGAAATACATTCCTATTATGGACTTTAGTGAAGCATCTCAATTGGCTATAGAAACAATAGCCGGCACAGTGGTAATAGTAATCTTCGGGGAGTATTTGCCCAAAAATATAGCACGACGTTATCCTGCACAGTGGCTGAAGTGGTTGGGTCCCTTATTCAGGGTTTTCTACTATGTTCTGTTTCCTATAACGTGGATAATGATGCTTGTCCTTCCCATTAAGGAGAAAGTGAAAAGCACTACTGCCATATCACGTGCCGATATTGAAGTTTTACTTCAGAAGCATGTTCGCATAGCCAAAGAAAAAGACGTAATTGGGGATTTGGTACGTCGGGCTCTGGAACTGTATGAAAAGACTGTGAGGGATTGCATGGTTCCAAGAGTGGATGTCAAAGCAGTGGAATACGACGCTTCTGTTGACGAAGTAAAAAACATATTCAAAAAGACAAGGCATTCCAGAATTGTTGTTTACAGAGAACATATTGATAATGTGGTTGGCTACATTCATATCTTTTCATTACTGGAAAATCCCAAGTCAATAAAAGAGATAGTAAGAGAAATGCCAATGCTAACAGAAACAACACCTGTCCTTAAGGCACTGGAAGTTTTGACTTCTCAACGAAAGAGCATTGCCTATGTCGTTGATGAATATGGTGCTTTGGCTGGCATAGTAACACTGGAGGACATTCTTGAGGAATTGGTTGGGGACCTGTGGGACGAACAAGAACAGGAGGAAAAAGAGGTGATTTTTTCAGAGCAGGAGAATGCTTATTATGTTAAAGGAACTGCCAGTATTGATGAACTTAACGATGAATATGGGTTTAACTTTCCTGAAAGTAAAGAGTATGAGACTATTGCTGGTTTTATAATTAATCAATTGGGGTTCATTCCGCCAAAAGGATATAAATTTACGTATGAGGATTATGAAATTGAAGTTGTTGAAGCAACACGAAACAGAATAATAAAAGTGAAAATAAAAATTAAGGAAAGTTGAGTCAGAGACCAATTGTTGTTGCCGAGGACATCCATAAGTATTACGGTGATTTGCACGTGCTTAAAGGAGTTAGCCTGACAGTTTATCCAAGGGAGATAATCATTTTGATGGGTCCATCGGGAGCAGGCAAAAGTACTCTATTGCAGATTGTTGGCACACTTGAACGTCCCGACAAAGGAAAGTTATTTTTGTTCGGCAATGACGTGATGACTATGAAGCAAAACGATATTGCCAGATTGCGAAATCAAAAGATGGGCTTTGTGTTTCAATTTCACTACTTGTTGCCTGAGTTTAATGCCCTTGAAAATGTTATGCTTCCTGCTTTAATAGGTGGGCAAAATGAAGAAGAAGCCAGAGAAAAAGCACACAGATTACTTGAAAGGCTTAATCTTGGACATCGTATAGAGCACTATCCTGACCAAATGTCGGGAGGGGAACAGCAAAGGGTGGCAGTAGCAAGGGCTTTAATCAATGACCCTGAACTATTGCTTGCCGATGAACCAACTGGTAATCTTGATGTCAGGCAGACTAACCTTATGATGGACCTCTTCCAACAACTTTGTAAAGAGGAAGGGTATTCACTTATTATTGTTACTCATAATCCAGAGTTTAGAAAAATAGCAGACCGTCTCTATACAATCATTGACGGACAAATCCTTGAAGGCTATCATCTGTGAAGGTCTCACGTTACACTCTGATTGTCATTTCAGGAATATGGATTGTCTCACATTGGTTTATTGCGATGCTTTCTTATGAGTATGCTCTGACATGGAATATTTCCGATGTTCATGTGGCTGTCAAGGTTTCTGAATTTCTTGGAGATAATTTATATGAAAACTTTAATGTTCTATGGGGGTTAGCAGTAAATGAGATTTCTCGTGAGGAGATAAGATATATTGCTGAAAAGACAGGAGTGCCCCAAATGTTCTGGACTGAATATGGCATGAGGCAACTGATAATTTTGCTTTCCACATTGTATGGCGTTTTTAAGAATTGGCACGTTGTTGCTTTTCTGTTTTCTGCGTTGAATTTTGTTGTGTTCTATTTGGGTTGGGTTCGTGTAATTAGCAGGTTGTTTTCAGTTGGTGAGGTTTACGTCTTGGTGTCAAGTTTATTTCTACCGTCGTTTTTCTTTTGGAGTTCCGTTTTGCATCCGGAAGCCCTTTTCCTTAGTAGCATAGGAGGTGTATTGTGGTGGTGGATAGGACGCTGGAAGAAAGCACTTGCTTTCTTACTGATTGCACTTCTCTGGAGGCTGGAAATCTCATTGTTGGTTGGAACTATGGTGTTGCTTTTGAAAAGACCTTTAAACATTAATGTGCTGGGAAGTTTGGGAGTGTTGGTGTTGTTAATTCTGATTTTTTTCCCTGACGGAATATGGTTTGTATGTGATCGTCAGGAAAAATTCTTTACACTGCTTGGAGAAACTTCTTTTGGCACTTTTCCAATTTGTTATTCTTGGTATTGGACTGCATTGGCTGTATTACGGGCACTGCCAGAAGTTGTCTTGAGTCCAATAGTGATAGGGGGTCCTGCTGGATTTTTGTTCCTTTTTGAAAATATAGGAAGTTTGATGCTTTCCGCAGGCTTTTTAGTACGAGAATATAAACATTGGAGAATGCTTGATTTAATACTAATAGCCATTACGGTGATGTTCATTATAGGCTTAACTGTTAACAATGCAGGAACAATAATACGCTACAGAACAATATCAATTACATTGCTGTTAATGCCTACTATATCTGTTTTATTTCAAAGCCTTGTCGGGAAAATGGTATCCGAGAAGTATTAGTCTCGCCATTTGATATTACATCCCATCGCTGGCTTCCATTCTTCCTGTGGAGGCAATGTTCCATTTCCAAGCAGAGCATCCAGAACACGTCTCAAGTCAGAACCAGTGACGGGAACCTCTCTACCGGGGGAAGATTCGTCAAATCTGCCATGATACACAAGTTTAAGGTCTCTGTCAAAAACAAAGAACTCAGGAGTACACAATGCACCATATTCCTTAGCCACTTCCTGTGTCTCGTCAAACAGATAAGGAAATGGAAAATCCAGTTTAGAAGCCAGTTGTGCCATTGCTTCAGGAGAATCTTCTGGATATTTTTCTGGGTCGTTGGCACTGATCCCAACAAATGCAATACCCTTAGGAATATATTCCCTTGCTACTTCAAGAAGTTTATTGAGGATATGCACTACGTAAGGACAGTGGTTGCACATGAATATAATGACTGTTCCCTTTTCGCCTTTAAGTTCATCCAGAGTTCTTGTCTTGCCCGTTAAAGGTTCGTACAATTCAAAATGTGGTGCCTTGTCCCCTGCTTTCAAC
>WFXT01000034.1 GCA_015490475.1 Bacteroidota bacterium | reverse complement strand
GTCCCAAATAGCACGCCATCTGAAAATAGCTGATAAAAATGGACAAGTAAGTGTATTAAAGAATATGCTATTCAATAATATAGTTGACATTTTGACAACTCAATATGGTAGCGATTATTCAAAAAGAAAGGAGATGCTATGGGAAGTCATGCGTTTGAATACTTTGCTTGAATATGAACAATATCAATATGTTCTTGAAGAAGCGGAAGTTTTGCTGGAACAGGCACTAAAACAAGGCTTTCACAGTGTGGCTATAGAACTGATACTTCTTATGTTCAGGGCTCATAGTAGGACAGATTATGTATATACTTCTAACGAAGTTCTGAATGATTTTCAGAGGTCAGTAAAACACATACAAAAGGATTTCGTTGCATGGATAAGTAATATGATAGCACGGTTTCTTGCTGATTATACCTATTCAAAAGCTGGATATAAGCACAATAATGACAGAGAAATACATGAAATAGAAAAATGGCTCTATACTGCCGAGCAAGATAATTCTTTTCCCACTCATTCTCATTATCTCAGGGCATTTTTCCTTTTAGAGAGTTTGAAAGACAAGAGCACACAGAAAACCACTACGAAAATAGAAAGCCTGTTAAATTCCTTGAGTGACAATGAAATGAAGAACATAGCAAGTAACCATCCAGTTTTATTGGGATATCTTCTTCATGATTATGCCCTGATGCTGGCGGCACAGGACAGAGCACAGGAGGCTATCCCTTACATTGATTGGATTGGTTATATATTGTCAATTTCCCATAGTAGTAAGCAAACAAGACAGCGCCTGGAAACAGTTTATACAGTAGCAGGTCTGTATGTTTATGATATTCTTAAAAAGTGGGAAGAACTACCAAAACAGTTAAGGGAGACCCTTGACAGTCTTATAAGGCAATTTGAAATTATTGCAAAATATAGGTCATTGGTGATATACTTACGCTATATGCGTTTAAAGTTTAATGTTATGAGTAATATGTTAGATGACGCTGGTGTTGATGCCGAATTCTTTATGGAAAAACAACCACATATAAATAATCTATCTGCTCGCCATATATTCGCCAATGCTTTGTTGTTATCCGCTGTTTTTTATTACAGGATTAAAGACTTTGACAATTTGATGAATGCAGTGCGTCGTGCAGAAAGAAGATTAAAAAGTCTTAATCTTTTGGCGGAAGATAATGCCAATGCGATCAGATTTTTGAAGTGGCTTTACTATCATCCTCTTACTGAGGAGAAGATTCGTCAAGAACAACAAAAAATGTCTGCCCTTGAGCCTTCATTTCAATTGCTTGACCACAATGACTGGATTAATTTGTTTGCCCAATGTGAGGTGAGGAAGCCAGGAAGGCAGATATATACGACATAGGTTTTAATGCCTTGAGCTTATTAATCTGAGGCATTTATTTGTTGTAAATTCCTGATTATTAGATATTTGGGTGCCGTGAAAGGGTTTATAATTTTTAAGATTAACTATCATTTTGGTTTGCCTTCCCTTTTTTTCCGAGATAAGTTCGTAATAAACGTGAGGATAGTAAGATTTAAATGGAAGGGCTGTGAGTAAAAGAATCCATGGTCTGTGCCTATTGAGCCTACTAATTATTGGCGGTTATAATTATGCCCAGAAAACAGGCATCGGCACTAATAACCCGCAGGCGAGATTTCACATTTATGTGCCTTCTGGGTGGAATGATTCCATTCTCGCCTTTAGCAAAGACTTGAATCCGTTGTTGGTGGTCACCTCCACTGGCAGAACAGGAATTGGCACGTGGGCGCCTACCCATGCTCTGACCGTCTGGGGCAACGCCCGAATTGCTTCGCTGGGCGTCAATCCTGTCTCTATGGTGATGGCAAATAGTTCGGGAGTTCTGTTTCCCATTGCCCCTTCTGGAAATCCAAACGATGTCTTGCGGGGAGACCTTACGTGGGGACCTTATCCCGGCACTGCTTCCGAGGTGCTGAATCAAATCTTGTGTAAAGTTAAATACCAAATAAGCATTGAATGGTAACCCTGTTAAAAAGTTTTTAGTTCCCTTCATCGGACTCTCTATTTTGTTTTTGTTCTGCTACCCATTGTTCAAATAATGCTACGTCTTTTATTTTCCTTGCCTTCTGATTATACTGATGAGCCACAAAACAGACCAAAATTTCAGTTCTGAATTCAGTCCCTGTTAGAACCCTTCTGCCTATCACTTCTCTTACCTGTCTCATAAAACGCTCTATCACATTGGTGGTTCTAATGTAAGGTCTCAACCACAGGGGCAACTCCATATGGGCTATTATCTGTGGCAATTGACTCTCTATGCTTCTTATGAGTCTCGGATATTTGCCTCTCCACTCTTTTATGAACTCCTTTGCTTTGTCTAATGCTTCTTGGTAAGTGGCACTTTCCAGTATC
>WFXT01000033.1 GCA_015490475.1 Bacteroidota bacterium | reverse complement strand
GCATTCTTATCTGGCGAAAGATATTCAAACACAAAGTGAAGTATCTTATATGATGCCTCAAAATCATTTTCACTAACCCTGTGTAAATTCTCTTCTATGAATTCCCCTTCCAGTCGAGACTCAAATAGAAGCAGAATACGCCTCACATCAGGGTCATCCGCATATTGATACAAATACATACCCGAATGATTATGAAATTCACCCAGAAATAACATTCCTCTTCGTATATTTTTTCTCAAAATCACCAGTGCATCTTGCTTAAAACTCAGAGAACTAAATCCCACCAGCCTAAGGAAAAACTCCTTCCGCTTGTCATCCAGTCGGTCAAAATTCTCAAGTGTGCTACGGATGTTTTCAGAGATAAAAGGTTCGCACATGTACCTCACAAATTCAACTGTTTTGCTCAATAAATCCTCATCAACGTCTTTGAGCCAATCCTCTTCCCTTAGATATGCTTCAAAGTCGTTATAGTAATAATCAGCTTCATGGACAATAGGCTCTACAAGTCCTTCCATAGCTAAAAAACTTAACTGGTTATTTTCTTTTTTCCATTTCTCATACAGGGCATTGAATACGTCTATCTGCTGATTCCTGATCATTTCAATATGCATCCTATCTGTTTCAGGATTATAAAAAACAAGACCCAATTCCTCAGGAAACATTTCCGCCAGCGAATCATGAAACTCACGATTCGCTATATAATACTCTTCATACCATGAGAATGCCTTAGAATAAAGCTTTTCCAAGTCATAGTTAGCAACCTTCCGAAGCGCGTTAATGTAGGCCTCATAAGCATAAACACAGTAAAGTCCAGTAGAAGCATAATTAAACATATACTTGAGGAGGGTTGTATCCTGTTCTATTAGCTGTCTAATACGACCAATAATCACAAGTACCCCCTTATACCGGCCCTCAACCAGAGAATCCTCAACTGCCGAAATTGCTTTGTCAATCATATTTATCTGGCTTACATAAGCCTGGGACTTTAGAGTTTCCTCACGAGTCAACGGCACTCTCCGCACAACAAAATTCCCAACACGCGACCGATTGTATAAGTTCAACAAATATCGGTCAAAATCAAAGCTTTTCTCAACCACCATGCTCATTAATGTAACCAGCCCCAGAATAATACCCAATACTCTGGAATTGGACTTCAACATCATTACCATGGCATGCAAATTTCTTAACCTGGAACCTTTACATTATATACTCCCCCACGACCTGCTGAGTTTAATCACCTCACACACATATTCAAACGCCTCACACCAGTGAAAATCTTGTGGCAAACCTTTCAGCTAAGCACGTACTTATTCAGCTAAATTTTCCATAATTAGTGATTTCCGATTACTATACTCCATAATACCCACATCCAGCAAGAAAGACGCTACTGCCTCCCATGCTATTGTACCATACACTTGAGACATAAGAAAAGAACTTCGATAACATAAAACTTTAGTTTACATGCGTTCTTGAGACTATCTGGAACTTGTTTCACGTTGGGACCTTTTCAAACCCATCAATACAACCTACACTGTAGGAAATCTACCCTATGTGTGGTAAATACTTACCCTCTTTACCACATCTTTGTCACCTTTGCTACATCCACGGACCCGTCTTCTAATCTCATTTCCACCCAGTATATTCCTCTAGGGATGCCAGAGAGATCGATCTCTGGCAAGTGCTTGTTAAGCTTAACATCAAGGTATTTTCTACCATCTACACCAAAAAAACGGATTTGCCTAACTGTAGCTAAGCAATTAATCCTTAACACATTTTCTGTGATAATTACGGAACATGTACTGTTTTCATTGTATTGACTGATTACTCCTGTAAACGGATTGCATACACGCACTGAGTCTGGTCCTTGACTGCTAAGGTGCCCGATATCACTCACAACACTAGAATCAACAAACGCAATGACTCCACCAGATAGGGTGTCTCCACCAGAACTTACCATACCCGAGTCAGAAACCACACCTCCACAATCTCCCACATTCACATTTCCATTTACATCAAGCTTCATCACAAAAACACTACCCAAATACCACCCGTTACTTCCTGCCACAACGTAGTCCCCATCAAA
This sequence comes from Bacteroidota bacterium, assembly GCA_015490475.1. Lineage (GTDB taxonomy): Bacteria > Bacteroidota > Bacteroidia > JAADEI01 > JAADEI01 > JAADEI01. The sequence goes on along the minus strand of WFXT01000033.1, from coordinate 2,039 downwards.
AGTCTGGACGACAGATTGACCTTCATCGTTCCCTGCACTACCAATAGTCCTTGTCCATTGGAGATTGCCGGATCCATCAAGCTTCATTACATAAATATCAGAATTACCCTGTCCAAAGGATGTTGTAAATCCCGCGACGAGGTATCCCCCGTCCGAAGTCTGGATGATGGAACGGCCCTCATCCCAATTTTCCCCTCCGATGGTTTTAGTCCATTCCAGGTTTCCTAACCCATCAAGCTTCACTACATAAACATCATAGTTCCCCTGCCCAAAAGATCCAGTAAATCCCGATATGGCATAGCCTCCATCGGAAGTCTGAATAATACAATTACCAAGATCAAAATCTGCACCGCCAATTGTCTTTGTCCACTCCAGGTTGCCCGAGCTATCAAGTTTCACGACATAAACATCAGTCACACCCTGCCCGAAGGAAGATGTAGACCCCACTATAGCGTAACCTCCATCGAAAGTCTGGATGATGGAATAACCTACATCGTGAGATGCACCTCCTATAGTTCTGGCCCATTGGATGTTGCCATCTCTGTCCAGTTTTAGTACATAGACGTCTGATCCACCCTGCCCGAAGGAAGATGTAGACCCCACTATAGCGTAACCTCCGTCTGCAGTCTGGATAATGGAATAACCCTCATCTCTTCCCGGACCTCCAATTGCTTTCGCCCATTGCACATTGCCCGATTCATCAAGATCTATTACATAAATATCGGTAGGGCCACTTCCTATATATCCTGATATTGCATAACCACCATCGTCAGTCTGGACAATAGAAAAACCTACTTCCCTACCCGAACCACCTATTGCCTTCGCCCACTGCAAATTTCCTGACCCATTAAGCTTCACCACATAAACATTCCAGTCTCCTTGCTGAGGATCAAAAGGAGTGGTCAACCCCACAATAGCATAACCGCCGTCGGAGGTCTGGACCATGGAGTACCCTTCTTCAACGTCAGGACCACCAATGATTACAAGCTGAGCGTTAAGCGATGAAAACACTGTTAGCCCCAGAAGTGCAATTCCTCCCAGAATTTTAAACTTCCTAAACGCCATAGCAGCAGGATTTACATACCAAAAACCCACAGCAATAAGTCACATTATATTGACATTTGATGACATAAAAAAGTTCCACAAAGTTGTAAAAGTTGTATCTGAATTTCCATTATTTCATTTTCTTCTCCTGTAAGCAAGCAATTCTTTAAGTCGGATAGAATATTCCAGCTTATTTAGAGACTTTACCAGCTAATGGTTTTGATAAGTACAGGGCATCCGATTAGTATATTAATCCAGAGAACAACACATCTGCCGAAACAGACTCTCTGGACCCCACTGTGCCCCGAAACTGTTGCTGGAGAGAACACACAAAGCAGGAATAGGTCTGTCTATATTGCTTAAAAAAACTTTTTAAAGCCATGTATCTGCATCTGGCAAAGCCCCAGAAATGAATTGCAGGTCTGTACTTAAGCCCAGAATGGAGTATCATCGTACTTAAAAGGTTGCTCAATTGTTGCCATTTAGAAGGAAACAAAGATTAACAAGAACACATTTGTACAGTTTTTCATGTATGATGTGTGCTCGTATTAGCCGCTATACCATCCCTTTGGGTATCTTTTCAGTCATTTTTCACGTTCCTAGCTTCTGACCATTCAAATAGCAAATTGAACAAGAAGCAGACATCCAGGCTAAGGCACCTGCCAACCAGTTATCACCCATCATGTGCATCTAAATAGGCCGCGCGGAAATGTTCCAGTTCCTCATTTAACAAGAAGCAGATGTAAACGCAAAAGACGGAAACGGAATCTCTCCCCTGCACTTCGCCGAAGAATGGCATCTGAACGCAGTCAAATACCTGCTCCAGAACGGTGCACAGGTCAACGCTCGCCAACCTTTCAGACTGGACACCACTACAACTTGCTGCTTCCTATGAGACACTCACGTGGTCAAAGCCTTTCTCAGAGCCGGCACTTCAATCATTGCAAGCTCACAGGACAATCTCACACCTCTGCACCTCACTACCGCCCCTAACT
>WFXT01000032.1 GCA_015490475.1 Bacteroidota bacterium | reverse complement strand
ATAGAAAATGTTCCATTGTTTGTAAAGATTGTTTTGCAATAATGTCCTGATTTGAAGTATGTTATGGGGTAATATTTTGAGAAAGTGTTAATTAGTTTTGGACGTATTTGTTTATTGCCTATCTTTGAAATTCAAAATGCGAGAGATGAGGAATAAAGAATTAGTTGTTGGAATCGGATTAGTGGCATTTGGAACGGTTAATGCCCAGCAGTTTGTGGCAAAATCCATTTATATGGATACTAGTAGTCAATCTTCTGTCATTAAACTGGTGATTACAGATTCGACATATCATTATTACAAAGATTCCGCAGCAGCACGACCTGATAGTTCTATATATTTTGGTGTTGACAACAATTGGAATTTGCGTCCTACTACTAAGTATTACTATGATTGGAATAGTAACAACATTATGATTCGCAGGATAGGTTATGTGTATGATGCCAATACGTCAACATGGAGACTAAATTCTAAGGACACAATATTTATAGGTTCGAGTAGTTTAACGGATTCCATTTATAGTTTTAGATGGAATGCAAGTTTGAGCAAATGGGATACCTCTGGCAAGGAAGTATTCATTTATACAAATGGTTTGGTGGATTCATCGGTTTATTTTGGTTATTCCAACGGAAGTTTTCAAGTGTCTGGTTATTATCGGTATTACTATCAAAATGGCATGGTATCTCAAGAGATTTATTGTTATTTCAACCCTAATCTAACATGCGACACTACTGACTATGACTACTATCTGGATAATAATGGACGCCTGGATAGTATGGTTATGACTCAGGGGAATTTTTCATTAGTCTTTAAAGTGGTAGAATGGGAGACTACTGAGGATTACTTGTGCAACGAACCTATTGTTAATGTGGTTGAACTTCCTCGTCCCAACCCGTTTGCCTCTTTTGCCCAATTTCCGTTTGCTTCTGAGATTAAAAGGGTAGAAGTGACCTTTCCCGGGAATCCAAACTATGTTATGGAGCTTAGTTTTGACCTTGTAAAACAATGGGATAAATGGCGCAAAGAGTCAGAAACATTCATTGAAAGAATGGGCACGACAATTCAAGGATACGATGAACGATATTATTACTTCTACTCACCCACTTTTACAAATGTTGAGCGTGTTTCATCAACAACACCTTATGCACGTGTTTATGTTCGCCAATCTACGATTCTGGTTGAATTGAAACAGGATGTAGAAGCAGTTTATCTTCGTGATGTGAGTGGACGCGTGATTTCTGTACAACAGAATCCCACTGCCATTGTAGAGTTTTATGTTCCTACCAGTGGTGTTTACTTCCTGACCGTGGCAGGAGCTGATGGCACCAGTTCAACGGTGAAGGTGCTGGTGCAGTAGACATGTGTTTACAATCAGGGTAAGTATATTTCGCTGAAGCAAAAGGTTTCAGGGGAGAGTTTAATATGGACTGCATAGATTATGCTATCTTTGTTGTGATAGTAGAACTTGGATATGAATGACAGTTGGCGGTTCATTGTTGAGCCAGTATTTCCTTACTGAAGGGATCAGAAACACGAGAGCGTGGCAGGAATTAGATGATGCTACATTAAAAATTCTATTTGAGCGTTTTAAAGAAAGGCTGGACGATTTTCACAATAGGGAAAATCTAGACTAAGCAGATACGGATATTTTTAGTATGTGTAGAATTCCTAATGAGCCTCTGCCCATGAGGTCCCCAGACCAACGTCCACTTTCAAAGGAACCTTCAGTTGGACAGCTGTTTCCATCAACTTTTTCAATTGTGGTATGATGTGTTCTTCTGTATTATGAAGGTCAAAAATGAGTTCATCGTGAACCTGCAATAGAAGTTTGGTTTTGTACCCTTTCTCTGTCAGGAACTTATGAATTTTGTTCATTGCGGTTTTGATAATGTCTGCTGCGGAGCCCTGGATAGGTGTGTTGATGGCATTGCGTTCTGCATGTCCCCTTACGGTTGGATTGCGGGACCATATGTCTGGCAAGTAACGCCTTCTTCCCATTATTGTTTCAACATATCCGTGTTCTCTGGCAAAGGCAATGACTTCTTCAATGTATTGCTTCACTTTGGGATATGCTTCAAAGTATTTCCTAATAATTTCGTTTGCCTCAGTGCGCGATATTTTGAGCTGTTCGGCTAGTCCATGGGCACTGATGCCATAAATAATACCGAAGTTGATGGCTTTGGCACGTCGCCTTAATTCTGGAGTAATATCATCGGGTTTGACGTTAAACATTTTCATGGCAGTTTCGGAGTGTATATCTCTGTCTTCTAAAAATGCCTGGATTAAATTCTCATCACCGCTTAAACTGGCAATAATCCTTAATTCTATTTGCGAATAGTCCATTGATAGAATACGGTGGTCTGGAGATGCTATAAAAGCTCGTCTTATTTCTTTGCCTCGCTGTGTACGAACAGGTATGTTTTGAACATTTGGGTTTGAGCTACTCAATCTTCCTGTTACAGTTCCTGCCTGATTAAAAGTGGTATGGATTCTACCATTTTTGACATGCTTCAGAAGTCCAGTTATGTAGGTACTTTTGAGTTTAGCCAGTTCACGATATTCAAGGATAAGGTCTATTACTTCGTGTTTGCCACGTAGTTTTGTTAATATTTTTTCAGACGTGGAATATGCCCCTGTGCTGGTTGGCTTACCCGGATATGGCAATTTTAAGTGCTTAAATAAAACTTCGCCTAATTGTTTGGGAGAATTAATGTTAAATCTTGTTCCGACAAGTGTGTAGATTTTTTCCTGAATGCTAAGAAGTTCCTTGCCCCATTTATTGTCCAATTCAATAAGCCATCTTGTGTCTATAGCTATGCCAGTTATTTCCATAATAGTGAGAACTTCAAGTAAGGGCATCTCTACTTCATAGAAGAGCCTATCTAATTTCTTAGTTTGTAATTCGTATATAAGAGGTTGTCTTAATTGCAGAGTTATGTCTGCGTCTTCTGCTGCGTAATCCTTTATTTGTTCGGGTGGCAATTGCGCCATTGACTTTTGTCTGGCACCCCTTTGACCGATTAAAGTAGTGATAGAAATTGGGTCATAGTTCAGGTAATGTCGTGCAAGGGCGTCCATATTATGTTTTCCTTCAGGGTCAATAAGCCAATGTGCTATCATAGTGTCAAAAAAAGGACCCTTTACTGGCAAACCGTGTCTGTGTAGCACAACAAGGTCATACTTAATGTTCTGGCCCACCTTTTCTTTGTCGCTTTGTAATAGTGGCAGAATAATCTGATTAAATTTTTTCCTTTCCGATTCTTTTTCTGGATAAACTATATACCACGCTCTGCCTTTCTTAGCACACAGGGAAATTCCTAATAGTCTGGCTTCATGCGGGTTAATAGCAGAAGTTTCTGTATCTATAGCAAAAACAGGAAATTGCATTAATTCGGTAACAACTTCTTGTAGGTGGTCAATGTCTTTAACTAAAATGTACTCAACATTTTCCGTTTTAATAGTTCTTGTAGGAGCCAAAATGGATGTATCAAAGAGGGTACCGCCTTTAAAAGAAGAGGTATTACTTTTTTTTTCTTGCTTGCTGTCTGGTTTTGTTTGTAAGCTTGAGAAGAGAGTTGGTGTGTCACTTTCCCCAAGAAGCCTTTCTTTCAATCTACGAAACTCAAGTTCATCAAAAAGTTCACTTATCACTTCCTTGTTAATAGGTCCCCATGATGTTGGTAATGACTCTACCTCTACATTGTTGTTTAAGAGAGTCAACTTTTTGGACAATAGTACCTGTTCCTTATGTCCATCAAGTTTTTTCCGCCATTTCTCTGGAATCTTATCAAGATTATTGTAGATCTCTTCAATGGTGCCATAATTGGCAACCAATTGAACGGCGGTTTTTTTGCCGATTCCGGGAACCCCTGGTATATTATCTACTTTGTCCCCCATAAGAGCGAGCACATCAGGGATAAGAGCGGGTTCCACGCCCCATTCTTCTTTAACCTTAGCGGGGTCCCACACTTCATAGCCACCCCGTGTGGAGGGACGATATAGCTTTATGTTATCTGTTACTATCTGAGCGAGGTCTTTGTCTGAGGTAACAACATAGACAATATAACCTTTGTTGGCAAGTTTTTTAGCTAAAGAAGCGATGACGTCGTCGGCTTCATAGCCACTCACTTGAACGATGGGAATGTTCATCGCCTGCAGAATCTTCAATACGTAAGGAATTGCTACTTTAATAGCCTCCGGTGCCTCGGGCCTTGTCGCTTTATATTCTTTGCTCAGATCGTGCCTGAATGTAGGCTCTTCACTTTCAAAAACTGCAATTATTAAATCGGGATTTTCACGACGGATCAATTCAACGAGTATATTGACGAAACCATATATGGCAGAAGTGTCCAGTCCTTTCTTGGTTCTAAGAGGATTTCTTATAAATGCATAGTATCCACGGAAGAGAAGACTCATTGCATCAAGCAAGAAAGCCCGTTTGGTGGGTTTGCTGCTCATAAGTTAGCTTCTTAATTTCTGGAACACAATGCTTTAAAAATAGGTTCTCTGGGATGGATATGAGTTACTTTGTTGACTATGCAAAGGTGTGGTGTGAATCAGGGAAGGGAGGAGATGGAATAGTGCATTTCAGAAGGGAGAAGTTTAGACCCAAAGGGGGTCCTGATGGAGGGTCTGGAGGCAGAGGAGGCAACGTTATTGTTCGTGGAGACGCAGGACTTAATAGTCTAATTCATCTCAAATACAACAAGCATTTTAAGGCGGAGCCCGGACAGAAAGGAGGGGTTAATAATCGGACTGGAGCGGCAGGACGAGACGTAATTATTCGTGTTCCGCCGGGCACAGTTATTAAAGATGCTGAGACTGGCGAAGTGGTAGCTGAGATTCTTGAAGATGGACAGGAGGTAATCCTGTTGCGTGGTGGTAAGGGAGGGCGAGGGAACTTTGAATTCAGGAGTCCAACGAATCAAGCGCCCAGAATAGCAGAACCAGGAGAGCCAGGTGTCGGCAAATGGTTCATTTTTGAGTTAAAGACAATGGCAGATGTTGGAATAGTGGGATTTCCTAATGCAGGAAAATCTACACTCATATCCAGAATTTCTGCTGCCAGACCTAAAGTAGCAGACTATCCGTTTACCACACTTGAACCTCATCCCGGAGTGGTGAGGCTTGACCACTCGCGTTCTTTCATTATAACAGACATTCCTGGTATTATTGAGGGTGCACATAAAGGAAAAGGGCTGGGACACAAATTCTTGAGACACATTGAAAGAACTTCTTCTCTGCTTTTCTTGCTGGCGCCAGACCTTGGAGATGTTAAATATCAATGGGACACATTGCGAAACGAATTAAGACAATATGACCCGTCCCTATTGGAACGTCCTTATTTGATTGCAATTAGTAAAGCGGATATTCTGCAGCCGGAGGATAAAGATGCGATAGCAAAAAAATTCAAGGAAGAGCAAAATATCCTTTTTATTTCAAGCGTTACAGGAGAAGGGATAGATGATTTGAAATGGCGCTTGTGGGAACTGGTTCAAAAATCAAAAAATATGAAATCAGGCAGGTAGTTCCATCTATTTTATTTGTAATACTTTTGGTCTCATTGGTTTTCAATTGGCACACTGTATCCGCTTTGACTTCTGTTGTGGGTGCCATATTAGTATGGCTACTCTTCCCTGTGTCAGTTTTAAAAAAGAAATTAGTTAAGCCTTTGTTGGGCACTTTGCTTATGCTATCTGCCTACTTAATTGCCTACAGGTTTGACCTTCATACCCTGTCTTCAACTTCATTATTGTTGGTAGTGACGCCATGGCTACTTGTGGGATCCTTTCTTAAAGACAAAATCTTGTGGCGGGCTATACTATTAGCATTGATTGCTTATGGTTTGGTGCTCGCTTTTATCAATATGCCTGAGCAGGTCATTGAATACTATAGACAGGGAAATGTCCTTACTACGCCCATTCATCATGGTACGTGGAGTCTGCTCATTGGTATTCCGTCGGTGTGGATGTTGTGGCTTGGATATAAAAGAAAGAACTGGCTTGATTTGGCAATTGGCTTGGCTGGAATTCTCTATGTCCATTTTGTAGGAAGTCGCATAGGTATTATAGGTATATGGCTGTCTATGGCTATTATGCTGTGGCAGGTGCTTAGAAGCAAAGATTTTTTTGTAAAACTGTGGATATTACTTGCTGTGTGGCTCGTTGGCATTGCTTTATATTATGCTGTTCCAACATTCAGGATGCGTATTAGATATGCTTTCTATGATGTTGGGCAAATTATTAATAATAGGGACATAGCTAATTTTTCAGACGCAAAGCGAATAGCATCGTGGGTTGCTGGCTGGAACGCTCTTGATGGCAATTACCTGACAGGAGTTGGACACTATAATGCCAGACAGAAGGTAGCGGAGTATCTAACCAATAAATTTGGCTTTTCACAAGACCAGATTATTGTCCCACACAGTGAATTCCTGTGGATAATGGTTCGGGCTGGAATTATTGGTTTAGTATTATTTTTAGTGGGATTGTTTATTTTTGTTCATTCAACATGGAATTATTTTACCGCTACTGTCCATGTTGCCTATCTGGTCAGGATGCTTATTGATGTCCCCTTGGGCACACAACACGCAATAATCGGCTATGTACTCTTGCTGGCATGGAGTGTTGCAGTATATAAATTCTTTGAGAATGAAAGAAAAGAGTAGGTTAGTGTATAGAGTGCAAAATCCTGTCATCGGCAGGTTTATAAGCAGGGACAGTCGTGTTTCTGCAACGGTGGAGATAGAAGGACAACCAGTCAAAGCACATTTAACTAACACGGGAAGACTATTGGATATATTGCAACCGGGAGTAAAACTGTTATGCGTGCCCATATCTGCCCCCAAAACAAAAGTCAGAATTATAGGATCACAAGCAGGTAATTTGTTCTCAGTAATAGACACATTAACACAGGAGAAAGTGACAAAAATCCTATTTACAAAGGGAGAGGTTCCCGGATGGGAAGGATGGAGGCTAATAAAGACGAATCCTGTCATTGGAAGAACTATATATGACTTTCTTGTGTGGGATTCAGAGGGAAAAGAGCGGATTGTGGAACTTAAAAGCGCTGTGTACTACTTCCCTGACGACCATAGTGCACGATATCCAGACACTGTTACCACACGAGCACATCGGCAATTCAACATAATGCTTGAGAGCCCCGAAAGATTTGCGGTATTGTTTATTACTGCGCATCCGGAGGCACGCCTTTTTAAACCTTCCGATGATGACCCACAGGTGGTTGAACTTCTAAAGGAGTTAAGAAATAAAGGTGTGCCTATGAATGCAATAAAATTGTTTATGAAGCAAACAGGAGAAATCTATTTATCTGAAAAGCCAGTTCCCGTTATGATATAGGAGTTTAAGTGGAACTAAAACAAGAGGTTTATTGTCCAGTTAATAGGATAAAATCAGGTTTTATGGACAGGCAAACAGTGCAGACCGCTTCTCTTGTTGTCATTGCCATTGCGACAGTAGCCACTGCCCTGGGAGTTTGGTTTAAGAGCAATGGAAGTGATTCTGTTCAATCCACACAAACAACAAAAGGGGCAGCGCCAACAATAGTGCAACGGGCAAACCTTAATCAATCTATTAATCCTGGAACCAATAATAATCCTGTCACACGAAACGAGCCTGTTACTCAGGTAGTCTTTGATTCTTATGAACACGATTTCGGTACTATTAAAGAAGGAGAGGTTGTTAGGCACGTGTTCAAGTTAACCAATGTGGGGGAACATCCATTAATCATTAGGAATGCCCGTGGGTCGTGTGGATGCACTGTTCCCCATTGGCCCAAGGAACCTATCCCACCAGGTGGAACGGCTGAGATACCTGTGGAATTCAATAGCAAAGGACAAGTTGGACAGGTTCAAAAAACCGTCTTTATTGATGCCAACACGGACCCATCGCCACTCAAGTTGACCATTAGAGCAACTGTGGTTAAAGAATGAACCTTTGATGGGTAGAGTGCTGGCTATTGATTATGGTTTGAAACGATGCGGTATTGCCGTTAGCGACCCAACAGGAACAATAGCACAACCACTGAAAACACTCCCCACTTATGAATTGCTGGATTTTCTCAGGGAATATGTCCCTTCAAATGGTGTCACAGAATTGGTTATTGGCTATCCCCTTAATCTTGATGGCAGTCCCACTGAGTTGACACCCATCGTGGAGCAACTGGCAAAAGACCTTGAGAGAGAATTTGGGCTGTCTGTTCATTTTATTGATGAAAGGTTCACTTCCCGATGGGCAGAGAAGCAATTAGCAGGATATTCCCCAACTAAGAAAAAACAATGGACAGACGCTCTGGCTGCTGCAAACATCCTTGAAACCTTCCTTTTAAAACGAAGTCAAGTTCAATGATCAGACCTATTGTGCTTTATGGACATCCTGCTTTGCGCAAGAAAACCAAACCCATAGAGGACTTGGAGGAAGCACGCAAGTTGATAGCCGACATGTTTGAAACAATGCATAATGCCAGAGGCATTGGGCTCGCCGCACCCCAAATAAATGTCCTGAAGCAAATTTTTGTTGTTGATACACTTCAACTGGTAGAGGGATATGACGACCCTGATATGCCACTGGGGAAACCCATTAAACAAGCGTTTATAAATCCTGAAATTCTTGAATTAAGTGGTAGGCCCATTGTTTATGAAGAAGGCTGTTTGAGCATTCCCGATGTGCGAGCAAACGTGGAGCGACCTTTCAAAGTGCTCATTAAATATCAGGATGAGGAAGGCAACTGGCATGAACAGGAGTTTGACGGATTGACAGCACGGGTCATAATGCACGAATATGACCACTTGCAGGGAAAACTGTTCATTGACTATCTGTCGCCATTGAAACGGCAAATGCTGTCAAGCAAATTGAAAAACATCCAGAGAGGAAAAGTCAAACCGTTCTATCCTGTCATTTTGCCCTGACATCATCTTCCACGCAGGCGCAACTCACGCTGCTGACGGGGCTCAAAGACAGAATTACGACTGTATTTTTCTTTACGCTTTGTTTTCTGCAGTTTTTTTGCTTGTTTTTCCGCATCTACTTTCTTGGGGAATCCACCTTTGGTACCCGAGGAACGTCGTTTAGGCTTGCCGACAGTGAGGGGGTTGTCCAGTGGTGAGCGCTTGATTTTTCTTCCTGATGCAAGGGGCTTGAGGGGATTGTCCAATGGAGAACGCTTGATTTTCTTGCCTGCCGCCATAGGTTTTAGTGGGTTCTTTAATGGAGATGGCTTAATTCGTGCAGTGCCAGATATTGGCGGCAGAGGGTTTCCAAGTTTTGTTGAGCGCTTAATCGGCTTTCCGACAGAAAGAGGATTCTCTAAGGGAGAACGTTTAATTTTCACTGCTGATGCCATTGGGGAGAGAGGATTTGCCAGTTTGGAACGTTTGGTTCGTGCTGAGGGACGCCCAATGCTTAAGGGATTTTCCAGGGGAGCCCGTTTAATTCGTTTCCCGGAAGCCATTGGAGTTAAAGGATTGCCCAGTTTATGCTTCCCAGAAGCAGAGGGCTTGCCCGGAGATAGTGGATTTTCCAGAGGAGAACGTTTAATTTTCTTGCCTGCCGAGGGTGAAGAAAGAGGATTGCCCAATTTCCTTTTTCCCGAAGCAGACGGTTTCCCCGGGCTTAGTGGATTTTCTAAGGGAGAACGCTTAACAGACTTGCCTGATGAAGGAGGACTGAGGGGATTTCCCGGTTTTCGCTTGCCAGAAGCAGAGGGCTTCCCCGGACTTAGAGGATTTCCCAATTTGCCCTTTCTCTTTGCCGATGGCTTCGCTGGTTCAAAAGGGTTACCGAGAGATGAACGTTTGCCTTTACGTGCCATAGGAAAGCCATATCCTTTTGCATATAGTTTAGAACGTCGCTGTGAAGACCGTTGTTGCATCCATTGGGAGAAGGATAGCCCGCCGCCCCGACCACTGAGTTTTTTTACCTTTTTAGTGGAAGTGTAAGCATTGCCTGATTCTGCCCATCCCCCTTTGAATTGCCTGAGAGCCCGTTTTGTCGCCGCGGCACCGGGACATCCATATCCAGACGGACATCCCGCCCGCTGACAACTAATAAATAGCGACGAACCATAGAAAATCAAAACTAAACCAAACGCTAATAGTAAAAACCTTTTCCACATTATCTGGTAAATATACGCAAAAAGCAGGAAAAACGTTTTTACTTCAAAGAAATGCCAAGTCATATATTAGCAAGTAAATATGGTTCTCAAGACAAATAAACAAGAGGGATGAGAGTGGATGGCGAAAACAAAGAATTGTTAATAGTTATTCCAACTTATAACGAAAGGGAGAATATAAGCAATTTGCTTCCCGAACTAATGGAGAGAGTGCCCTGTGCTCATGTGCTGGTCGTTGATGACAATTCGCCAGACAGGACTGCCGAGGTGGTTAAGGACTTTCAAAAACAGTATCCAGAACGCATCCATCTTATTGAACGAGAAGGCAAACAGGGACTGGGAACCGCTTATATCACAGGATTCAAATGGGCTTTGACACAGGGATATGAATATATCGGTGAAATGGATGCTGACTTTTCACACAGGGTTGACGATTTACTAAGGCTTATAGAGGTCATCAGAAATGGAGGGGCAGATGTAGTTGTTGGTTCACGATATGTTAAAGGAGGCAAGACAGTTAATTGGACATGGGACAGAAAGGTCCTGTCCAGGGGAGCCAGTATATATGTGAGATTCTGGACATGTATGCCCATAAAAGACCCTACTGCTGGCTTTGTCATTTATAAAAGAAAAGTTCTGGAGACTATTCCGCTGGATAAAATTTCTTTCAGTGGATATGCTTTTCAGATAGAGATGAAGTTTGCAGCCTGGGTGCAGGGTTATAAGATTGTTGAGATTCCCATCACTTTCGTTGACCGAATTGAAGGAAGTTCAAAGATGAACAGAAAAATAGTTTATGAGGCTATTATCGGGGTCCCTATGCTTGTATGGAAACGCTTGAAAGGAATATATAGTTCTACAAAAGGGTAGTGAAAATCGGTGGTAAATCTTGATGAAGCAACATAAGGAGCGGGAGTGGATAAAAGTATATAACGCAAGGATTCATAATCTAAAAAACTTAACTTTAAGCCTGCCCCACGAGGCATTTATTGTGATCACTGGAGTTTCAGGGTCCGGAAAATCTTCCCTTGTTTTTGATACCATCTATATGGAAGGGCAACGCAGGTATCTGGAAGCATATTCAATATACACATACCGTCTGTTCACGCATCTGAAGCGTCCCGAAGTGGACTCAATAGAAGGATTAAGCCCCGTTATTGCCATCAGACAGGATACATTTTCCTATTCTTTACGGTCAACGGTAGGAACATTGACGGAAATTTATGATTTCTTGCGTCTGTTATTTGCACGAGTGGGAAAACCATATTCAAAAAGTGGAAAACCAATTGAAAAATATTCAGTGGAAAGCATTTATAAAGATATTTTGAAACGCTATTCGGACAAGAAAATATGGATTAGGGCGCCCCTTATCAGAGGCAGGACAGGGGAATACAAGGATTTATTTTTCCAGTTGTGGAAACAGGGTTATCCTGCTGTGTGGGTTGACGGAGAGCATGTCCCCTTGGATGCAATCAAACTACCACGCTTAGAGAGGTATAAAAGGCATGATATTGATGTTGTTATTGACCGATTGACCATTAATGAGCGTAATGAACGACGCTTGAAAAAAGATGTTGACACTGCACTCAAAATGGGCAAGAATTCCCTCATTGTGTATGACCCTGAAACGGGACAGGAAAGATCATATAGCACTGATTTCTATGACCCTGAAACAGGAATGTCTTTGCCTGACCCAGAACCCAACCTATTTTCCTTTAATACCAAATATGGATGGTGTCCTGCCTGTCAGGGAACAGGAGTGAAAAAGAAAATATCTGTTGAACTGCTACGGTCAGAAAACATTACACTGAACACATTATTCAAGCGAATAGGACTCAAAAGATATTATTCCCTCTATAGAAGAGTTAGAGATTTGCTGATTGAATCGGGCATTGTAACTGATGTCCCTATAAAGGCGCTTACAGAACAACAGTTGCGAGAAATTTTAAATACAAAGGACGAATATGGCAACAGTGTCTATGGTATTATTGAGTTAGTGGGTAGGGAAGGCAGTTCAAAGGCTGTTCAATGGGTTGAATCAATTTCTGTTGAGGCTGAATGTCCTGTGTGCAAGGGATATAGATTGAGAGAAGAGGCACTGTTATTCAAGATAGGAGAGAGGCATATTGGGGAGGTTAGTAACATGGAGTTAAGCGAACTTGCCCGATGGGTGGAGAGCCTTCCACGCCAACTGTCGGATCGCGATTTAACCATAGCAAAAGGTATAATAGAAGAATTGAGGAGACGCATAAAAATGGTTAATGACATCGGACTGAGCTATCTGACTTTAAACAGACCTGTCAGAACACTATCTGGAGGTGAAGCACAAAGAGTGAGACTGGCAACCCAATTGGGAATTTCCCTCGCAGGAGTTCTTTATATTCTTGATGAGCCAACTATTGGTATGCATCCTTCTGATATCCATAGACTGTTGAGAGCATTACGCAAATTAGTTGATGGGCATAATACTGTTCTTGTTGTGGAGCATGACATTGACACTATGCGAGAAGCAGACTTCCTTGTTGAACTGGGTCCCGGTGGGGGAACCCATGGTGGCAAAATCATTAACATTGGTTGGAAAGAAGAATTCATTTCGCGAGATACAATTACTGCCCGATATATCACAGGGAGGGAAGAAGTGCCTTTACCAGAGCGTCGCAGGTCAGTCTATGACACAAATTGGCTTATCCTTAAAGGAGCAAGGGGTAATAACCTGAAAAATGTTGACATAAAGATACCTCTGAACACTCTGACTGTCGTTACTGGCGTCTCAGGGTCAGGAAAGTCTTCTCTGATAATAGACACTTTATATAAAGCATTACAAAGGAAAGTTAATAAAGCAGTTACTTTTCCCTTGCCTTATGATAGTATAGAGGGTATTGAGCACATAAGGAGCGTTTATGCGGTGGACCAGGAGCCCATTGGCAAGACGCCACGGTCCGTCCCTGCTACGTACATAAAAGTGTTTGATGACATAAGAAAACTCTTTGCTTTAACGGAAAAGGCAAGGTTTAGAGGATTGACGCCTTCGCATTTCTCTTTTAATACTAAGGAAGGTCAGTGTGTAGAATGTGGAGGAGCAGGCTATCAAGTGATAGAGATGAAATTGCTTCCCGACGTACAGGTTCCCTGTCCCGTATGTCACGGAAATAGGTATAAGCAGGATGTTTTGGAAGTTAAGTTTAAGGGTAAAAATATCGCTGAAGTGCTGGATATGACAGTATCTGAAGCAGTAGAATTCTTTAAGGACATTCCGCATATTGTCAATAAGTTGAAATTCCTTGAAGAAATAGGGCTGGGTTACATAAAACTTGGACAACCGTCGCCCACTTTATCAGGTGGAGAAGCCCAAAGAATTAAACTGGCACGGGAACTGGGAGGAAAGAATTCAACACAAAATGTGTATATACTGGATGAACCAACAACAGGCTTGCATCCAGAGGATGTGAAAGCGCTTCTTTCTGTTTTACACAAATTGGTTGACAGAGGAAATACAGTGATTGTCATTGAACACAATCTTGATGTAATCAAGCATGCCGATTGGATAATAGATATGGGACCGGGACCTGGTAGTGATGGTGGGCATGTGGTGGCAATGGGGACACCAGAAGAAGTTGCTAAGAGTGAACAAAGTGTTACAGGGGAATTTTTAAAAGGAGTTCTAAGAAATCTTTCTAAGGAAAGATTATCAAACTAAACAGAATTGTCGTCCGTGCGTCAGTGTTAATAAAGCAGGATAATGAAGAGAATGCTCCTAATGGTTCTTAGCATATTAGTTTCACTTCCTATAAATGCTCAATTACATGGCACTTCACCTAATTGGACAGAACCAGTTCAACTACCCAAGTCTAATCCATTGGCTGATGCAACTAAGGGAAGTACAGGTCAAAATCTGGTTAGATTAAGTACGGGGGAAATAATTCAGTTATATTATGAGACAGATGGCTCTGTTAAAAGATTTTATTTTGCTATATCAAAAGATGATGGAAACACATGGCAGTTATTTTCTATTGACACACCATTAGTATATACTGGACCAATATCGGGGATTTACTCGCCAACATTTTGCAGAGATTCAGAAGATAATATTCACGTAGTATGGATAACCCAACCTAAAAAGCACATCTACTATGCAAAATTTGATAGAAACTTTAACATATTGATTGATACGATTAGAATTACAAAGTTCATATACCACGACTTTATAGAAGCAGTCTATATAACTGCAGACATGAGAAACAGGATACATGTTATGTGGCATGATGGAGATGTTAGAAATCAAAGCAATTCAACGTATTTTGCTAAAGTGATGTATAGGCAGTCTCCGGATGGAGGCTTAACATGGAAGGAGCAAATAATTCTTTCAGATACGACAATATACAAGCATTCTGCATTTCCAAGGGCTAATTTTTCTGGTTGTTGGGGTGATACAATAGCGATTCCATGGAGGCAGGAAGTTAGTTCTAATAACTGGGATGTTTGGATAGCAGTGTCTGTTGATGGTGGTAATTCGTGGAATAGGATTCCAGTTGGAAATACGGATAGCATGGAATGGGACCCAGGTGTTGTGGTAGATAAAAATAACAGAATTCATCTGCACTATCATGAGTATAAGAAGGGCAATTTTCTGATGTCAAGTATTGAATATACTTATTCTGACGATGCCGGCTTGACGTGGTCCCCAATAATTACTCTTTCTCCTAGAGGTATCAGAAGTCAATTGTCAGTATTTGCCTATAATCCAGAAGCAGATGTTCAAGCGATTTGCTGGAAGGATGAAAGGGATTTTGTAAATGCTAAGGATACCAGAGCTGATGTTATGTGCACTTTTACAACCGATGGTGGTCAAACATGGCAGGAACCTGAATTTGTCACTGACCTTGATACTATTCCAGTGGGCTATAAGAGTGTTGAAGTAGGTAATAATGGTAACATTTATGTGACTTTTGAGTTTAGGGATTCAATTAGTGGACGAAAGAGTATTTGGTTTAGTGAAAGGGAGATAGTTTCTTATGTTGATAATGTGAAACAAGATAGAGTTGTTATACATGTTAAGGCGAACATGGTAGAAGTAGAAATTCCAGATAGGGCGAAGTTGCCCGTGGATATAGTAATTGTGGATAATTCAGGCAGAATTGTTAAGAAAGAAAGTGCGTATTCTAAGAAAAAAATGTTTCTTTCTAAATATGAATTCCCCATGGGAAATTACGCATTGCAAATTATTGAGCATGGGACAGGTAAAGTTGTGGGGAGGGGAGTTTTCGTTACATTGGAGTAGAAAAGTCTCTTGATAATTGATTATTATTTTGTATCTTTATTGTTTAACTT
>WFXT01000031.1 GCA_015490475.1 Bacteroidota bacterium | reverse complement strand
CTTTTGAAGTTGCCTTCCGTGCAATACCATTTCTTGGTGCAGATACGCTGTCTCCACAACAATTTCGCTTTGAATTATTCAAACATGGCTTAAAACTATATAGCAGTGTTAGAGCAAATGAAGCATACATTAAATTGGAAGGTTTAGAAGAAAGCCTTGACGAAGGACTGCAACTTCTTAACCTACTGTTAACAAAACCAGTACTGACCGAAGAGGTGCTCAAGAATATTAACAAAGACATTATCAAATCACGTGAAAACTTAAGAAACAGTGATAGAGGCTTGTTAGTAGCAGGTTACAATTATGCTCTATTTAGGGACGAAAGTCCATTTATAAAAGTCCTTTCTGAAAAGGAACTTGATACTCTTTCTGTTGACTATGTTTTGAGTCTGATCAAGAATCTTGCATATTTGCCACATAAAGTATGGTACTATGGCAAACAGGAACCTTCACAGGTAGCAGAAAAAATAGCCAGTATTTTGCCTTCAGAAGTTAAAGAGCCATTTTTTGAGTTAAAGACACTACGCCCCAAATCACTGGAAGACAAGGTAGCCTATGTAATACTGTTCCCTAAGGTTCAAATATCAACTTACAGATTCGCAGAAAACGGTGAAATAACACTTGATAACTATGCAAACGCACAACTCTTCAGTTCCTTTTATGGTGGTTCTCTCGGCTCCGTAATCAATCAAGAAATACGAGAAAAGAGGGCACTTGCCTATTCAGCAGGTGGATTCTTTATCCTGCCTGCATTCAAGGGGGATAGAATCCTATACTCCGCTTACAGTCTCGTACAATTTGACAAACTGGAAGAAAACCTTGCTGTAATTGAAGACCTAATGACGACCTTCAAAGCCACTCCCAAGCATTTTGAAGTGGGCAAACAGTCCCTAAAACAGGAACTGGAAACAGAACGTATCACTGGGGAAGAAGTCTTCTTCTTTGTTGATAGAAGTCTTAAGCGAGGCTTTAGTATAGACCCACGCAAACACACATACGAAGTCCTGAAGTCCATATCCTATGAAGATTATAAAGATTATTTCATGAATAACATTGCCAATGGAAGGTCAATATACATTCTGATTATGAACGAAGACGCATTTAAACAACTAAAACTGGACGGATATAAAATAGTAAAACTGGCTCCCGAAGATATTATTAAGATATGACCTTAAGTTCCTAATAATTCTTACAAGTTTGGTCAGCACAGTTGTGGAACTCCTGTTCACATAAGTAATAGTTCAGGTATCACTCATTATTCAGCCGTTGAAAAAGCAATCTCTTAATTTAGAAGTTCATATTGGCAAGGTCAATGCTTTGTATTGGGGGCGGCAGGAATTGATTGCATCTACCTTTATTAGTAATTATGTCCCTGAGCAGAGTTGAACTGACGTGAGAATATTCTGGACGAGCAAACAGGAACACTGTTTCTATTTCGCCATTACTTAATTCTCGGTTAATATGCGCAAGAGTTTTCTCATAATCAAAATCAAAAAGGCTCCTAATGCCACGCAAAATAAATTTTGCTCCAACTTTACGGCAAAAATCAACTGTCAAGCCATCGTACATGTGAACACTAACCTGAGGGACATTTTCAAAAGTCTTAAGAACTAAACGGTGCCGAACCTCCAATGGGAACAGACACTTTTTGTTAATATTCCTACCAATGCCTACGTATATGTGGTCAAACATATTCAAGGCTCTCATAACAATGTCCCAATGTCCTATAGTGATAGGGTCAAAAGAACCCGGAAAAACCGCCGTTTTAGAGTCATTCATACCCATCACTTTCAACTGCCCGTCTTCTGCTAAATTACAAAATAAAATACAAAACTTTCATTATCCATAACTGCTAATGCCTCACAGAAGTTTTAATGCAGAGCATAAGTAAAATTGCAAATCAAAAGGCAAGGAACAAAGAACTTCTTGCTAACACTTATTTGAAACAAAAATGCAACTTATACCGTAAATATCTAATGTCTAAGCACAAACATGTATAACACTATTCTTAGGCTGTAAAACTAAGCACTACTTAATTGTAAAGCATGAAAAAAAGACCATATGTGAAAGAAGTCATTATGGTACGAGCATTGCCAGTGCCAGCATCGGTTATGGTGGATTTCATACAGATAACCAGAAGCATCTTAGACCATCAAAACCAAAACACAAAATAGCCATACAAAATATGTCGCCACTTCTTTCATACGCTATCAAAATCAACAAAGGTGACTTCCCCATCACTGAAAGTGAAGGACTAATAAATAAGATTGACACTCCGCCAGGTTCACACACGTCTAAAGACACTATCTCCCACTTGCAACCAGAAAACACCTCTGCTACAGGGACACAAAGCACATATCGTTGTGGAATGTACAACATGATTCTAATTTTTGCCCTGTTTTCACTATTTCTTGGTCTCTTTTTTGGCTATTTGTACTGGATTTCTAATGCCTTAGTATTAAAAATAATCTTCGGATTCTTTAGTGTATTATACTTGCTATATAGCATACCTATCTTGCTTGTCGCAGTTCTACAATCTTTGAACCTTTCATAAGAAAAGTGCAGAATCAATGGAAAAGTACCAATTACAGAACTTATTTCTTTTTTTAGCAACAAGCTTTGATAAAAACACTATTATAAGTCATAGTTAAGACGATCTTTCTGTCCCTTTTGTTGCCCAAAACTTACCTTCTCATTTTAAATATTATTGTGAATTTTCTAAGTATTCCAGCAGATCCTTTCATCACAGACTCAAGTGTATTTGATGTGTAAACTTCTATAGAATTACCTTTACAATACATAGGCACAATGTCCATGGTGAACATAGCCTCTGTATCTAAATCAACTATGCTGTCTATCAAAGCCTCCAAACATGCTTCATCTCTAATTAAATAATATCTATCCAGCT
This sequence comes from Bacteroidota bacterium, assembly GCA_015490475.1. Lineage (GTDB taxonomy): Bacteria > Bacteroidota > Bacteroidia > JAADEI01 > JAADEI01 > JAADEI01. The sequence continues at coordinate 395 of WFXT01000031.1, read as the reverse complement.
CACTACCATTAATGACAAAAATTTCGTCAAAGTAAATTTCTTCAGGGAAAGCATATTTTTCACAGGGATAAGAAACTCTTTCCGCAGACACCCACAACATACTATCTGCCAGAACTCCTTTTATGAACATACTGCCCTGAGTTGCGTTCTCAGCCTCATCTTCGGCGTCACACATTGCTTTGATTCGTCTATAAATTGAATCTATTTGACTTGGATCGTGAAGGTATCGCATGTGAATAATACTATCCAAAACATAGTGTTCCTTTGATGCAAACACAACATTTTTTCCCTCTTCAAATTTGTATCTATATAGCACCGTTGAGAAAGGATCCAAAATCCACAATTTATAATCATTGCACCAGTCACACCAATAATAAGACCGTGGTGAAGCAGTT
>WFXT01000030.1 GCA_015490475.1 Bacteroidota bacterium | reverse complement strand
GTTATTATATCTGAACTGCGGGATTTTCCCTTTTTCCACTGCATCTCTCACAGCACAATCCGGCTCATTAACGTGCAAGCAGTCACTATACCTACATGAGTCCTGGATTTCTCTGAATTCTGGGTAAAGATCTCTCAAATTTCTTTTGTTGAGCCCTGGAACATCAAATTCCTTAATGCCCGGAGTGTCAATCAGATATCCGCCATCGGGAAGTTTATACATCCGCGAAAAAGTGGTTGTGTGTTTCCCTTTGCCACTATATTCAGAAACTTCTTGTGTTTTGACATTTGCCCCTGGAACCAAGGCGTTTATTAATGTTGATTTTCCCACGCCTGAATGTCCTGATAGTAAGGTCTTTTTTTGTTTGACCAGTTCTTTTATCATATCAACAGTCTGGTTATCCATTAAACTGCCGTGGATAACTGAATATCCCGCATTTGAATAGGCTTTTCTAAGTTCTTCAAGGAGTTGCTTGTCTTCATCATCATAGAGGTCATATTTGTTAAAAAATATTATTGTTGGGATGTCCTGACTTTCTGTGGCTATAAGGAATCTATCTATAAATCCTGTTGAGGTGCGTGGTTTAACCAAGGTGGCAATAAGTATTGCCTGATCTATGTTTGCTGCCAGTAGTTGATACGTATGTCTGCGATGGGGCCACTTGCGAACCAGATAGTTCTTCCTTTCTTCTATGCTTTCAATAAGTCCTGTCCCATCGTCAATAATTCTAACAAGGACAATATCGCCTACTGTAACTGGAGACGTGGTCTTGAAAGATAATATCCTGAACTTTCCTCTAACAACGGCTTTCACTATCCTACCGTCAGGCAGCTCTACTTCAACGCTTTTAATGCCACTGCGAACAACAATGCCCTTTATTAGTTCTTTATTCAGCGGTCTATGTTTTTGTTTAAAGATAATTCAACTTATCAGAACTTTTGTTCCGCTCTCAGTGTTCATAATAAAATGAAGGCAAGCGGGCGTAGCTCAGGGGTAGAGCACCAGCTTCCCAAGCTGGGGGTCGCGGGTTCGAATCCCGTCGCCCGCTCACGTTCAGAGACCTTTTTAAATTGTTGTCTTTCTGAGAATTTTGCACCAATGTCAAAAAAGCGTATCTTTACTTTTCAAATTGAAAAACCATGATTAGGATAAACTTACTTCAAATAGTTGGTTTGCTTATCGTTCTTACATTAGGCAAATTTGCAGTTGCTCAGGAACCCTTCAGAGTGGAGGTTGTCCCGGTTTATGTTCCCGGAATGCCCGGTGTCCAATCGTTTGCATGGGGCAAGTCTTCAGATGGCAAAATACTTATCATTGGGGGAAGGCGAGATGGTTTGCACCTGCGCAGTCCTTTTGAAACCTTTGACCCTGCATACAATAACAAAGATTTAATTGTATTGGATGTATTGGCATCACGTGTATGGACGGCACCATTGTCTTCGCTACCCACATCCATTCAGGAACAACTTCAGTCCACGAATATGCAGTTTTATCAACGGGATTCAATTTTGTATATAGTAGGAGGTTATGGATACAGTGCTACGGCAGGAGACCATATTACATTTCCCTATTTGACAGCGGTTCATGTTGACAGTGTTGTTGATGCCATAATCAATAATAAGCCTTTTGCTAAGTACTTCAGGCAAATTGAGGATTCACGCATGCAAGTGACAGGAGGTCAAATGGGCTATCTGGATTCATTCTTTTATTTGTGCGGAGGGCAGTTGTTTATGGGACGATATAATCCGATGGGTGGTCCTTCCTTTTCTCAGCAATACACAGAAGAAATCAGGAAGTTTAAGATAGTGGATGACGGCAATACATTGTCTATTCGGGATTATTCCGCTATTAAGGACCCTGCCAATCTGCATCGTCGTGATTACAATATGAGTCCACAGATATTTCCCGATGGTTCCCATGGCTTTACTATGTTTACAGGGGTTTTTCAGGTAGGAGCAAACCTGCCATTCCTTAATAGTGTTAATGTCTTTGACACAGGTTATCAAGTAGTTAACCAAAATATCTACCTGAGCCACTATCACTCTGCGAAGGTTCCTATCTGGGACTCTGCTAACAACACTATGCATACAATATTCTTTGGTGGAATAGCACAGTTCTATATGGATAGCCTTGGCAATCTCATTCGCGACGATAGTGTACCGTTTGTTACTACTATAAGCAAAGTAACAAGACATTCCGATTGGACTCTCAGCGAATATAAGATAGGTGATATGCCGGGATTGGTAGGGGCTTCTTCTGAGTTTGTTCCTGTGTCTGGAGCAGATGTTGAGTATGTTGATGGAGAAATTTTGCATCTTAACAAAATTCCTGATAACAAACGCGTTCTGATTGGGTATATAATCGGAGGGATAAATAGCACAGCACCTAACATCTTCTGGAGGAATGACGGCACGCAAAGCAAAGCAGACCCTACGGTATATGCAGTTTACTTAACCAAGGGACAATCAAGGGACATTCCTGTTAGGTATGTTGAACCACCTGAGGAAATAAAACTCACAATAAATCCTAATCCTGTTGAAGATGTGCTATATGCAGAAATTCAACTACCGGAAGGAGAAGGGTTTTATGTTCGCATAGTTAACATGAAAGGAGAAACCGTTTATTTTCAACGTGTTCCTATGGTCATTGGAGTGTTTAGATTAGCCATTGATGTTAAAGAGTTATCTCAGGGGGCATACATATTTGAGGTTGGTTCAAAAGATGCAGGACGCAGGTCAATAGCATTTGTGAAGTTGTAATGACATTTTCTTTGTGAACTTTTTTATAACATTAGTCGTATTTAGTCTGTGAACAGGTAATTCCTATAAGTATGACTTTGAAACAAAGTGGTGGAAATACAGGTACCAAACAGAAGGTTGTTTTGATTGTTGAATCGCCAGCAAAGGCAAGAACTATTCAAAAAATTCTTAAGTCTGGATATGCAGTGGGTTCCAGTCAGGGACACGTGAGGGATTTGCCCGAGAAGAAATTTGGTGTTGACATAGACAAAGGCTTTGAGCCAGAGTATGTTATAATTCCACGAAAGAGAAAAATTATTTCTGAACTCAAAAAATTGATTAAGGATGCTCAATTAGTGTTGCTTGCCACCGATGAAGACAGGGAAGGAGAGGCAATAGCATGGCATCTTGCCCACGTGCTCAACATTCCGGAGCAACAGGCACTCAGAGCAGTATTTCACGAAATAACACCGAAGGCTATTAAGCAAGCCGTTGCTAATCCAAGACCACTTGATAAGAATCTGGTTAATGCTCAGCAAGCACGTAGAATACTTGACCGAATTGTTGGTTACAGGCTTTCGCCCTTGTTATGGAAAAAAATCAGGGGACAGAAGGCTTTGTCGGCGGGGAGAGTGCAATCTGTCGCAGTGAGACTCATTGTTGAGCGTGAACGAGAAATAGAGCAGTTTAAACCCAGAGTTTATTTTAGAATTTCCGGGAAATTTGCTATTCAGCCCGAAAGAGAGCCATTGATAAAAGCATTGATGGAACATCATCCGGAGCAAGAAGAAGACGCTATACGACTGGTTCAGACCGCCGCAACAGACTCTTTCACTATTTCAAGTATTGAAGAGAAACAGGTTGTTAAAAATCCGCCACCACCTTTTGTTACGTCCACTTTACAACAGGAGGCATATAGGCTTCTTGGCTTGCCCGTAGCAACCACAATGGCAATAGCACAGAACCTCTATGAAACAGGGTACATAACATACATGAGAACGGATTCTGTTCACCTGTCTGATG
>WFXT01000029.1 GCA_015490475.1 Bacteroidota bacterium | reverse complement strand
TTTATGCTCTTAGCAGCTGCTTGCACACTCGCTTTTTTTGTCCTATATAGCATATACCACGTTAATGTGCCCCCTACCACTTTTGGAGGACCCACACCCGTGAAATACATTTACTACTTTGTGCTCATAACACACATCATAGCAGCAATGATTACTTTGCCACTGGCTATCCTGACTTTCTGGCTTGCTTTTGAAGAAAAATTTGAACAACACAGGAAAATCGCCAGATTCACCTTTCCTATATGGCTATACGCCACTATAACAGGAGTCATGACATATTTATTTCTAGCGCCTTATTATCAGATTTAAGTTATGGGGCAAGTCAAAGAGGCAATAAGGTGGGAAAAAACCAAAGAAGACTCTCACACAAAAGCACGTGTAGGCAAATTAATCACGCCACATGGCATTGTTGAAACACCAGCCTTTTGTCCTGTAGGTACTCTCGGTGCCGTAAAAGCAATTTTTAAGGACGACCTTCTCAATGCAGGAGTCCAGATGATTTTGTCAAACACCTTTCATCTTTATTTAAAACCGGGACTAGATGTAATTAAGGAAGCGGGAGGATTGCACAGATTTGCCTCATGGAATCTGCCTGTAATGACAGACAGCGGCGGATATCAAGTATTTTCACTTAAAAACAGGAAAGTAACTGAAGACGGAGTAAGATTTCAGTCCCCATATGATGGTTCTTATCATTTCTTTTCTCCAGAAGTGGTCATAGATGCTCAACGTGTTCTTGGCTCTGACATAATGGTTCCTCTGGACGTATGTCCACCTTATCCTGCTACTATGGCAGAGGTGGAGTCAGCAGTTGAATTAACACATAAATGGCTATTAAGAGCTATTGAACATGTCGAAAAAACATCCCCATTATACGAGCATTCTCAAGGATTCTATGCAGTATTACAGGGTGGAGTATATCCATCTCTTCGTGAAAAAGCAATACAAGAAATTCTTAAAATTGGATATGAATTTTCAGGATTTGCCATAGGAGGACTGTCTGTTGGTGAGCCCGAAGAAGACATGTATTCCATGACTGATTTATCTACAGAGATGCTACCAGATGACAAACCAAGGCATTTGCTTGGCGTGGGAACACCTGCTAATATATTACAATGCATAATGCTTGGTATTGATACTTTTGACTGCGTAATACCCACAAGAAATGGTCGGAGAGGATTGCTCTACACATGGCAGGGAACAATATACATCCACAACTCAAAATGGAAATATGACTTCTCACCTATTGATGAAGGAAGCCTATGGCATGGTTCACGAACATATACAAAAGCATTTTTAAGACATCTACTTAAAACTAATGAAATCCTTGGCTTCATGATTGCAACAGTTCACAATATTTATTTTTACATGGACCTCATGCGCAAGGTCAGAGAACACATTATAGCAGGAGACTTTAAAGAATGGGCAGAAGAAATGATACCTATACTAAACAGACGTTTATAAACATAAGATGAAGATTCTTGATCGCTATATATTGCGAGGATTAACACTAAGTTGGCTCGCTACAATCTTAGTTTTTTCATTAATAATAACTGTTTGGGACATAGCAGAACGTGTTGATGATTTTTATGAGAATGACCTATCCATGTGGTTCGTCTTGACCCACTACTATGCTTATTTAACACCATACTTTTTGATAATGCTAATGCCCTTCTTCGTATTCATCGCAGCAGTGTTTTACACAAGCAGACTAGCAGACCGAATGGAAATAGTTGCTATGTTTACTGGAGGAATGAGTTTTTTCAGATTTCTCATCCCCTACGTTTTATGGGCAAGCCTCATATCCGCCGCCCTTGCATACTCATACCACAATCTGCATCCATACGTAGCACGGGAAAAGCTCAGGTTTGAGAATGAATATCTCGGTTGGGCAATAACATGGACAGACAACACTATCCTGGAATTGCAGGAAGGCACGTTTATGCTCTTCAGAACATTTTCAATGCGAGATTCGGTGGGCTACAATCTGGTCCTTGACCAGCTAAGTGGCGTTCTGCTACACAAACGAACGTATGCCAATCAATTTACATGGAAAGGAGATTCCACGTGGTTGTTAAAGGGAGTTTTTATGCGTTCCCTTGCCAGTGCCAAACATGATTTAAAAAAACTTGACTCCTTAATTATTAACCTTCCGATTGCACCGGAAGATTTCGACCCCGACATTGAATATTCTATTGAAGCAATGACCACTAAACAATTAAAAGCATTTATCAAAGAAGAAGAAAGAAGAGGTTCTGAAAACATTAAATACTACTACGTAAAGCTCTACGAGCGATATGCTATGCCTTTCACTCTCATTATTCTCACTCTGCTTGGCGTCACCATTGCAAGCAGAAAAGTAAGAGGAGGCACTGGCTTACACATAGCCATAGGACTCGCTATCGGCTTTTCTTACATCTTCGTATCTCGTCTAACCACCATACTCGCATTGAACACACCTTTTCCTGCATGGCTCGGCGTCTGGATGCCTAACTTCATCTATTTAATTGTTACCGGCATTGTTATAATATGGAGGTTGAGATATTGAAGCGCATAACTTACCAAATCAAGAGTCAAGATTGCTAAGGTGCCTCTCTATTGCGGCTAACAAGCTGCGTGACTTACAAAGGCATACAAAAATAAAAAAGGAGCCAGGCGGCTAGCGCCGTCCCGACTCCCCCCGGCGATGAGGCGCAGAGTGTGAGGTGCACCCTCTCCAACTCCCTTGGCGATCGCCTTTACATTTTTGTTAACGTAAGACGCCAACGAAATTGTTCCCGAACAGTGCCCCCACACATTGGACAATCCATTTCAACCTGCGATTCAGTAACACTTTCGCAAATTATCTGGTTCTCATCCCGATTTGTTATCTTATATCTTTCTTCCTTCATATTGCAATGACACATCCCCTCATGCTCTAATATGAGATGTTCATCCTCTATGTGCCATTTAAACTGATTCTTTTCTGTCCATTCTTCGCTCATTACTATTCCTGTTCCTTTCTTTACCTGATTTTGAATTGTCCACTGACAATTGCCTGTACCGTCTTTATTAAAAGAACACGAACCTGAAGCCATTACAATCATATGATAACCTGAACTATCAGTAGGTCCAAGTTTAGCAGTGGCTTCTATGCTTTCCTTTGAAGCACTCCATTCGCCCCGCAGGGAACGTTCAATCTTTTTATCTTTTGAACAACTGCTCAAGAAAACAAGTATTATCACTAAACCAATTGCACTTGATCTAAACATGCTATTCCTAACGTTTTACATCCACATAGATAACGTAAAAATGAAATGAGATGATATGACGAAAATCAAAACACACGTTATTCGCTATATTCTTCTTTACCAGTGAGTGCTGCCTCCAGAGCGTGCCATGCAAGGGAAGCACATTTAACACGAGCAGGAAATGCTCTCACTCCAGAAAAGACAGCAACAGGACCCAACTTATCAGTGTCAACCTCTTGAGTAAAATCAGCAGTAACCATATCATGAAATTTTTTATACAGGTCAAGGGCTTCTTCAACTGTCTTTCCTTTCACTATCTCAGTCATCATGGAAGCACTAGCTTTAGATATTGCACAACCTTGCCCCTGAAATTTGATGTCTTTTATCGTGCCATCCTCCACAACCAGATATAGATTTATTTCATCACCACACAATGGATTAAGCCCCCTTGCTTTGTGAGTAGGATTTTCAATAACACCAAAATTCCTTGGGTAACGATTGTGTTCTAATATCAGTTCTTGATATAATTCTTCTAGTGAGTTCATTGCCTGAAGAATTTTAACACCTTTTTCAAAGCAGAAACAAATATTTCCACTTCTTCTTTGGTGTTGTATATAGCAAAGGATGCTCGGGCAGTAGCCATAATACCGAAATGGCACATAACAGGCTGCGTGCAATGATGCCCCGTTCTTATTGCCACTCCTTCCATATCTAATCCCGTTCCTATATCATGCGGGTGAACTCCGTCGGCAATAAAGGATACTACGGCAGTTTTGTTGTTCGCCTCCCCTATGATACGAATTCCACCTATTTGTTTGAGTAATTCTGTAGCGTACTTAACTAATTCGTTTTCATGCTCATGGACAGCATTTATGTCAAATTGTTTGAACCATTTGAGTGCTTCAGCCAGTCCAATAGCACCGGCAATATTAGGTGTTCCTGCCTCAAACTTATATGGAAGTTCGTTATATGTAGTCTTTTCAAATGTTACTTCCTTTATCATGTCTCCTCCTCCTTGATATGGTGGCATTTTATCCAGCCATTTTTCCTTTCCATAGACAACACCAATGCCCGTCGGTCCATATATCTTGTGTCCAGAAAATACATAAAAATCACAGTCAAGAGCCTGAACATCTACAGGTATATGTGCCACTGCCTGTGCTCCATCAACAACAACAGGAATTCCTGCCTGATGAGCCAGTTCTATAATCTCCTTAACAGGATTAATAGTCCCCAGAGAGTTAGACACATGGACAACAGATATCAACTTTGTTCTCTCAGTAATTAAATCCTTTAACTTCTCCAGAACCAGTTCTCCCCTGTCATTAATAGGAATTACTTTTAGTTTTGCTCCTGTTTGTTGAGCCACCAGTTGCCACGGGACTATATTAGAATGATGTTCCATCTCAGTAACAATAATCTCATCACCTTCTTTCAATAAGCCACGTGAAAAACTGGTTGCTATGAGATTTATCCCTTCTGTAGTGCCTCTGACAAAAACTATTTCACGTTCCGACCTTGCGTTAAGGAATTCCTTTACTGTTTTTCTTGCATCTTCATACATTTTAGTGGCAAGGTCACTAAGCCAGTGGGCACCCCGATGAACATTACTGTTATATCTTTCATAAAACTCTTTAACGGTTTCTATAACCCTTCTGGGACGTTGTGTTGTTGCCGCATTGTCAAAATAAACTAACCTCTTGTTACCCCTTACTTTAGTATTCAGAATTGGAAACTCTTGTCGTACTTTTTCTACATCAAAAACTAACTGTTCAATACCCACTGCAAATCATTTTCAACTTGTTCTTGCCACCTGTCTTTTACAAAGTTAGGACATTTCTCTATTATCTCACCAAGGAATCCTTTATAGATCAAATATTTTGCTTTTTCTTCTCTAATACCTCGCATTTTCATATAAAGCAGAGCGTTTGTGTCCACAAAACCAATAGCAGCACCATGAGTACATTTTACGTCATCAGCAAAAATTTCCAACTGCGGACGACTGAAAATATAAGCATTGTCTTTCAACTCAATATACCTATCAGACTGATATGAATTTGTTCCTTGAGCCTGTTGATGAACATAAATTCTGCCGTTAAATACAACTCGCGCACCACCATCAACAAGCCCCTTATAATATTCATCACCTTCGGTATCTGGTGAAACATGCTCCATAAAAGTGTGATTGTCAAACAAAGCATTCTCCCCTGCTATAGTGATCCCATACATATAGCCTCCACTGTTAGGTCCCCTCATCCTCAAATGTGGCATGTTTCTCCAGAAGCCAGCACCACTGGTATATGTAAACACAGAGGCTCTGGCTCCTTCATATAACGCGCCTTCCGTGTAATCAACAACTACAACTCCGTCACTGCCGTGTTGCTCTTTGCTCCACCATAGTATAGAATTCTTACCCACGTAAGCCTCACCCACAAAAACGGAAAACTTATAGCCCTCCTTAGTCTCCCAAACCTCATCGATGGCTAATTCACTATCATCATGAACTATAACAAGTAACCTCGGAAAGGAAGCAGCACTTTGTGTCAAATAGTGTTTAATCTTTAAAGGCTCTTTTACTTTACCTTTTGCTTCAACTATAACCACAGCGGGACTATATGCCAGATTAGCCATGGCAAAATACTCACTATCATTGACCAAACCATGCAATTTTT
>WFXT01000028.1 GCA_015490475.1 Bacteroidota bacterium | reverse complement strand
AGACAAGTTCATCTCTGTTGTCAATTCCAATTACTTCGTAACCCAATTCAAGAAGCTTCCATGATAACGTAAAACCGATGAATCCTATGCAACCGGTAACTCCTATTCTTCGCTTCATATTTGACGTAGTGCAAACATAAGTCGTTTATAGTAAAAGGTGCTTAGTGTATCCGGCGGTTCATCTTCATCAAATGGGCAATGCGATTGGCATGCTTGATCATCTTCTTCATTTGTTTATATTGCTTGAGCAGATTGTTAACTTCTTCAATAGGTCTGCCACTTCCTTTTGCTATTCGCCTCTTTCGTGATTCGTTGATGATCTCAGGTTTGCTTCGTTCTTCGGGTGTCATTGATAATATTATTGCTTCCAGATGTTTGATTCTTCGTTCGTCAATATCAATGTCCTTTAGTTTTGAGCCCAGTCCCGGAATGAGACTTAACATACCTTTTAGATTACCCATCTTACGAATCTGTCTTAACTGATCAAGCATATCGTTGAAATCAAATTGGTTCTTACGAAGTTTTTTCTCTAATTTTTTTGCTTTCTCTTCGTCTATTTGTTGTTGCAACTTTTCAACGAGAGATATGACATCTCCCATACCAAGGATTCGTCTGGCATATCTGTCAGGATAAAATATCTCTATATCGTCAATGTGTTCGCCGTTGCTCACAAACTTAATGGGCTTTCCAGTAATGTAGTTTACCGTAAGTGCTGCGCCACCGCGGGCATCAGCGTCCATCTTGGATATTACTACTCCAGTAAAAGGAACGCGCTCGTAAAATTGTTTTGCTATGTTCACCGCATCCTGACCCATCATAGCATCCAGAACATATAATACTTCATCAGGTTTGGCACTCTTATTTATGTCTTCAAGTTCTTTCATTAGTTCTTCTTGCACAGATTGCCTTCCTGCAGTATCTATAATAATCACATCAAAACCATGTTGTTTTCCATATTTGATTCCTTCTTCAACAACTTTTACGGCGTTGGTTTCTCCATCAATAGCAAAAACGGGAACCTGAACCTTTTCACCGAGCGTCTTGAGTTGTTCTGTAGCGGCAGGACGATGGACGTCTGCTGCAACAAGCAAAACAGTTTTGTTGAGACTATTTTTTATGAACTTTGCCAATTTGGCAGCAAATGTTGTTTTGCCACTTCCCTGTAATCCTGTTAATAAAATGATAGCGGGCTTTCTCTTAAGATTCAGGGGTTCTGCAGTGCTCCCAAGCAAATTAACTAACTCATCATATACTATCTTAACAAACTGATTTCCTGGCGAAACGTTCTTTATTACCTCTTGACCAAGAGCCCTTTGCTTGACCCTTTCTGTAAATTCTTTCGCTACCTTATAATGAACATCAGCAGCCAGCAAAGCCCGCCTTACTTCCTTTACTGCGTCTTTTATGTTGGCTTCTGTAATGCGCGCTCTTCCAGTTATTGTTCTGAATGCCTTATTCAGGCGGTCTGTAAGTTCCTCAAACATGCTTTTAGCAGAGGTTTAGATATACACTTACATATTCAGGTAGTCCTTGAGCTTATGTATTTCAGCACATTTGCGAAGCTCTTGAAGCCCTTTATCTTTCAATTGGCGAACTCTTTCTTTGGAAATACCCATTTTTTCTGCAATGTCTTCAATTGACATTGGATAGGGCTCTCCAATTCCAAAGAATAACCTAATTATTTCTGCAACTTCCTTGTCAAGATATTTGTATAAAATTCTTAAAATATCCTGACGCATTGACTCTTTCTTAATGAGATATTCGTCTGCTTTAGGTGTTGAGTCATCAGCGACAACATCTTTTAGTGTTCCATCTTCACCCTCTTGAAATGGTGCATCAAGGGATGAATATTTACCCGAAAGACCCATTGTTTTTTCAATATCACGTGGATTCAATCCTGTTAATTCAGCAATTTCTTCCGGGGTTGGTTCCCGCTCATATTCCTGTTCCAGTTGTGTATATGCTTTATGAATTTTGTTTAATGAGCCCACCTTGTTAAGGGGAAGCCTAACAATACGAGAGTTCTCTGCCAATGCTTGCAGTATAGATTGCCTGATCCACCATACTGCATAGGAAATGAATTTGAATCCGCGTGTTTCATCAAAACGCTCAGCTGCTTTTATTAAACCTAAATTCCCTTCATTGATTAGGTCACTTAATGGCAATCCCTGATTCTGATATTGCTTGGCAACAGAAACCACAAACCTTAGGTTAGCCCTCACAAGCTTCTCAAGGGCTTCCCTATCTCCCTGCTTTATCCTTCTTGCAAGTTCAACCTCCTCCTCTGGCGTTAATAGGTCTTCCTTACCAATTTCTTGAAGATACTTCTCCAGAGATTGGCTCTCTCTGTTGGTGATTGATTTAACAATCTTTAACTGCCTCATTGGCATAGGCAAATAGATTTGAACAATTCACTGTAAATGAACATATAATATTACAATCAAAGTTCCCGCCTGCCGTGGAAAAGCAAAAAGTATTCCCTAAAGCTAAGAAAACTTACAGACCCACCTATGATAAAGTATCTAACAATGCAATCGGGTATCTATGCTTTCTACTTTAATCAGAAAACCAGTCTTATACCTCAATAGTCTCGCCTATCTCAGGAAGCAACAGGGTTAGTCCGGCTTCCTCAAACCTCTTGCGTGCCTCTTCCTTGTTAATCTTAATTGGGTCAAAAGTATCGTAATGAACTCCTACAACCCGGTTTGTTTGAACGAACTGTGCAGCGAGAATAGCCTCCTCCACATCCATAGTGAACACATCTCCAATAGGCAACACCGCAAAGTCAATCTTAGCAAATTTGGGAATCAATTGCATATCCATTGTTACTGCTGTGTCTCCAGAGTAATAGAAAGAACCTTCATTGGTGACAACCACGAAACCTCCGGGGTTACCACCATAAGTGCCATCGGGCAATATGCTACTATGAACAGCGTTTACCATTTTCACATAACCCCAATCAAACTTCCACTTTCCGCCATGATTCATAGGGAATACATTCTCCACTCCCTGTTTATTAAGCCACAGGTAGATTTCAAAGTTGCACAGGACAGGGGCTCCCGTTCGTTTTGCCACACTAACAAGGTCTGCCACGTGGTCTTCATGACCATGAGACACTAATATGTAGTCTGCCTCCAATTGGTTTACATCCACTTTGCCTTGTGCCAGTGGATTGGGGGTTACAAACGGGTCAAAAAGCAATTTTTTACCCGCTATTTCCACTGTGAAGCATGCATGCCCGTGGTATGTGAACTTAGCCATCTTTCCTATATTTGAGACAAAATTAAAAAAGCAGAATAATTTTTGTTGTAATATGAAGTTGGGCATGGAATACATAGCCTTTGCGAAAGAAGCAATAAAGAACTTCTTTAACACAGGTAATTTAATCCCAAGCTCTCAATTTCTATCAACCAAAATGTGTGAACAAGTGCGCAGGTATTCTCCCGTTGCTACTCCACTTATAATTGAGGTTGGTGCAGGAACTGGCAAAATAACTCAGCAGCTATTGAGATATTTTAATGAAGCAAAATTTTTCGTCTTTGAACCCAATAGTTCATTTTACGAAATATTACAAAAGCGAGTTAGCCAATATCGTATAAATGGTAAAGTGGAATTAATCAACGATTGCGTGGAAAGATTTGCAGAAGAGAATAACCTAAAAAGTGATGTCATTGTGTCAAGTCTCCCACTGCTTTCATTTAAAAAACCAGTTAGAGAGAAAGTTTTGACGGCACTTGAGAAATTGATGCATGATTCTACCATTCTCGTTCAGTATGGATATACACCGTTGACGGGCAAGTTTCTCAGTAAGCGGTTTGAAATAATCAATAAGTCTTTTGTTCCCTTCAATATCCCACCTGCGATAATTTATGTTTGCAAAAAGCGAAATTCTGAAACCCAGAGATGATACGAAAGAATGGATTAATTGCAGGGGTAGTTCTTTTTGGAACATTGATAAATTCATGCTCTTCTGAGCAAAAAATATACTATTACGAGGGATATGTTATGGGCACCACTTATCACATTAAGGTGGTTGCCAGCACTCCACCAAATCCCACTGCTATTGACAGCGTTTTGTTTTATGTTGACACTTTGTTAACTGCCTATGATACCTCATCCGAATTGATGAGAGTTAACCTTTCTTCAGCAGGAACGTTGAAAGTGTCTCCTGATTTTGCTTATGTTTTTAATGCTGCGAAAAATGTATGGCATGAAAGCAAAGGTGCATTCGACCCCACTGTGGGTCCACTGGCTTGGCAACATGGTTTCGGACCCAAAGTAAAATTGGATACTATAATTACAGGCTTTGAAAATTTCTATCTCATTCAGACTGATTCTGGATTCTTTGTGATTAAAACACATGATAACGTATATCTTGATTTCGGGGGCATTGCTAAAGGTTATGGTGTTGATAAGGTTGCATGGTATTTGTTATCAAAAGGATATAAAAACTTTATGATAGAAGTTGGTGGTGAAGTTAGGATTAATGGAAAGAAGCCAGACGGAACAATGTGGAAAATAGGGATTGAAAATCCTTATAAACCGGAGTCGTTCTTGAAGATTATTGCGGATACTGCTTTGGCAATAGCAACCTCGGGAACATACAGACAGAAAAAGCAAGAAGGCAACCGTAAAATAACCCATATTGTTGCTAAGGATGATACTTTTGAGCTATCTCCCGATGTAATATTAGCCATGGTAACAGACACTTCATGTACCTATGCTGATGCGTGGGCAACAGCACTAATAGCCATGGGATGCAAGAGAGCTATTGACTTTGTCAGAAACAATACACGTAAGGAAATTATAGTTCTGTGTGACACTACCAGTAAGGATTATATTGAGAACAAACCTTGAATCAAGGATTTTAAAAATTTGCATTATTTTTGCTAATGGTTAGTAAACTATTTGACATGGAATTAGGCAGGAAATGGATTTTATCTCTATCTAGTAGAAGGCACGGGATTGTATATAGGACAATGTGGGTAATGTTGCTGATGGCTTTGACTCTTGTTGCTCAGGACACAAATCTTGTAGAGTTCACAATTGATGGCACATATCAGGGAAAGGAACTGTATGTCCAAAATCCGTTTAATCCTGCAACCAATTCATTCTGCATCAAGAAAGTTACCGTCAATGGCAAGGAATATAAGAACATAAATTCTTCGGCGTTTGCTATTGATTTAAAACAGTTTAACCTTAAGAAAGGTCAATATGTAGAAATTAAAATCTATCATGAGAAAGGGTGTCAGCCTCGCATTCTCAATCCGACAGCACTCATAGGCAAAAGCACTTTTGAACTACTTTCCTTTAAGGCTGACGAAGAACATGTTCGGTGGACCACTCGCAACGAAACTTCAGAAGAACCTTTTTATTTGGAACGGGAAGAGTATGGAAAATGGAAAGTGATTGCTAAAGTTAAAGGGAAAGGTCCCGGTGGATATAATAACTATGTTGTTAAGGTAAACCATTTTTCTGGTGTAAATAAGTACAGGCTTAAGCAACGGGATGTCGGTGGTCAGTGGCGTTATACAGAAGTTTTAGAATACAAATCCAAGAAAAAGCCCGTTTCTTTCTATCCGAAACGGGTAACAGATAAACTTTACTTTACAGCAGAAGTGGATTATGAAATCTACGATGAAACAGGGAAACTGGTCAAAAAAGGTAAGGGCAAAGAGGTTGATGTGTCTGATTTGAAGCCCGGTGTATATATTGTTTATTTTGACAATAGGTCTGGTAAGTTCTTGAAAAAATAAAGCACAGGGCAATATTACTTCTTGGTCAAGGACCATGAAAATCCTATACTTAACGGAGGGAAAGAACCATAACCTATAGCCCCGATTGATAATAATACAGGTGTGCCCAGCATTAATTGAAGTCGCTCATGCATAAACGCAAATTGTAAACCACCACCAAATCCCGGCAACCATCTTATCATACAGTTCCATGGCGTCTTTCCTTCTCTGTTTATGGTCCATTGAGTGCCAACGTAAATTCCCATAACAGGATATGCAGCGTATACACGGTTGTTATTATGAAGCTCATACACATGAGGTATTGTAAGGTAATTTATAGAAAAATAATAAGTAAATGGAGTAAGAAGGTCTGGATAAAAGGTATATAGATAGTGAAAGAAAGCACCACCCCAAACGCCAAGGTGAATTTTAACTTTATTTCCTGGAGCTATGCCCCCCAGCAAATAAATATTACCATATGGACCCTTTCCAAAGTCCTCTAAGCCTCCATAACCTACATTTAACTGCCCCTGGAACAATAAGGTGCTCCCTATTGAAGAAAACGTGCCCCCAATTTGAGTATAATTTCCTTTATATGCTAAATCAATATCAAATAGCCCAGGATCCTTTAAATATCCGGAGCTTATAGATATGTCAACCTGTGTTAGTTGGGTTGGTGTAGGGTGAAGGGGAGACATCACATATCCCTGAGCGGGATAAAGAAAATCCACACAACCACCTAAAAATAACAGTCCACAAATGCCCAGTAGGTGCCACTTGCACACCATTGGGCTACTTTTATACAAATTTAAACAAAGTGATTTATAATATTAAGGATGTCTTTGAGTACAAACTTTTAAACCTAAAGTTACAAGTTTGGAGGGGTATGTTTACATACAAAGAAAAACAAAAAACTTAACTTAAACTCTGTGAAAAATTTTGAAACGACATCTTTGCGCGAGTATATTGAAAAAATGTGCCTCTGTCGGGGCGGCCGGATTCGAACCGGCGACCTCTGGCCCCCCAGGCCAGCGCGCTAACCGGGCTACGCTACGCCCCGCCTCACATACATCTAAACAAGATGAATTGCTATCTGGG
Organism: Bacteroidota bacterium; assembly: GCA_015490475.1. Lineage (GTDB taxonomy): Bacteria > Bacteroidota > Bacteroidia > JAADEI01 > JAADEI01 > JAADEI01. The sequence goes on along the minus strand of WFXT01000028.1, from coordinate 8,177 downwards.
TTCCAAGTTATCCCGAATACTTAAGTCCATTAATCTCAAAGGCAATCAGTTAATAAATCTCTTTCAGTGATTCAAGGGTCGCTTGAATATCCTTATAGAGAGGAATTTCAAAAGACAATAGCCTGTCTGAGATAGGGTGTTTAAAGGATAGGTGGTAAGCATGCAAAGCCTGTCTATTTAAAGAATTAATAATCTCCTTTACCGGCTTGTGCAATTTAAGAGGGACATTTTTGATTTTATTACCACCATAAACTGGGTCTCCGAACACTGGATGTCCTATATGCTTCATGTGAACTCGTATCTGATGGGTTCTGCCCGTTTCCAACTGGCATTCTACCAGTGACCAATATTTTCCAACGGATTCAAGTGTTTTGTAATGCGTAATAGCTTCTTTTCCTGAAGGAATGACAGTGAACCGATCCCTGTGTGCTGGGTCCCTACCAATGGGGGCATTTATGGTTCCTGCCTGTGGGCTGGGAATTCCCCATACTATGGCTTTGTACTTCCGTTTTACAGTCCTATTAGCTAATTGTGTTGCCAGTTTTACTAAAGCCTCTTCTGTCAGGGCAACAACCATCAGTCCCGAAGTGTCCTTATCTAATCTGTGAACGATGCCTGGTCTGTCGGAATCTCCAACATCCAAAGCACCATATTTGTGCAGTAGAGCGTTCACAAGGGTACCAGACCAATGCCCTGGTGCAGGATGAACCACTAACCCAGGTGGTTTGTTAATGACTACTACATGCGAGTCCTCATACACTATTTCAAGAGGAATGGGTTCTGGAGTTAAGTCGGGTCTTTCTTCTTTAATAATAGGTATTTCTACCTCAATAATATCGTTGGCTTTAACCTTGTATGATTTTTTTACTTCTTTGTTGTTGACCTTTATAACACCATGTTTAAGAGCCTTCTGGAGTCTTTGCCTCGATAAGAATCCTAAGACGTTTGTTAAATATTTGTCAAGGCGTTGTCCTTCTTCCTGTGGAGAAACAGAGAATTTTCCTGTGATAACGTCTGGGGTGTTCATATTGCAAAGATGCCCTTTGCACCGGGAATGGGTATGTCCACTTCATTGTCTTTAAGGAAGTGATGAGCTGGAAATGTAAGACGTCGTTCATAAAGTATTCCGTCCTGCCAATAGGATATGAAATATTCATTCAAGAGGGCTTGCAATTCTGGAGTTAGCACATCAAGGGGGGCGTATTCACCACTTCCAAGAACTTCAATGTGATATCTGAAAACCTGTGATTTTTGTCTTCCGAATTCATCGTATGCAACAGAAGAGATCAACACGTTTTCCAGAGGTTTCTTCCCTTTGTTGATAATAAAAACTTTCCACCATTTGCCATCTGCTTTATCATCTATTTCCATTGCGAAGACTTCCACATCTCTGCCAACAGGAAAATCAATGTCTTTAAGCATAGCTCATGTGATTATACTTCGGTCTATGTATAATACGTTATCTATGCAAATTTTGTTCGCTAAATGTCAGATAGAGGAAAGCTAATAGTAACAGGTGGTGCCGGATATATTGGTTCTCACACAGTGGTTGAGTTAGTGAAAGCAGGTTATGATGTGGTTTGCATAGATAATATGGAGAGGGCTGACCCTGAAATATGGAGACGGGTTCAAAATATTGTTGGACGCCATATCCCTCTTGAATCGGTGGATTTGAGGAATTTACAGGACACACAAAGGGCTATTAATAAACATTCCGATGCAAAAGGGGTTGTTCATTTTGCAGCTTATAAATATGTTCCAGAATCGGTCAGAAAGCCATTGCCATATTTTTACAACAATGTTGTGGGATTGCTTAACTTATTGAAGGCAATAGAAGACACTGGGATTAAATATTTCTTATTTTCATCGTCATGTTCGGTATATGGCAATGCTTCAAAACTTCCTGTTACAGAAGACCTGCCCTTTGAAGAAGCAGAGTCCCCCTATGGAAGAACTAAACAAATCGCTGAGTATATACTGAAAGACCTTGCACATTATAGTGGGAAATTGAAGGTTGTCTCTCTACGTTATTTTAACCCTGTTGGATCACACCCAACCTATCAGATTGGAGAAGCTCTGGTTGGGGAACCAGAAAATTTATTTCCCCGAATAACTCTCTCTGTTGCTGGCAGGCTGCCTGAAATAACCATCTTTGGAAGTGATTATCCTACTCGCGATGGGACTCCGATTAGGGATTACATACATATCATGGACCTTGCAGAAGCACATGTCCTCGCAATGAACTGGTTGATTGATAACGAACCTGAATATGAAGTGTTCAACCTCGGAACTGGAGATGGATTAACTGTTCTGGAAATAATCAAGGCTTTTGAAGAGTATAATGGTGTTAAGGTGCCATATTCCTTTGGTCCACGCAGAGAAGGAGATGTAATTGCGGTGTATGCATCCGGAGAAAAAGCGAAAGAGGTGCTGGGGTGGGAGCCTAAACGCACAGTGAAGGAAATGGTTGTAGATGCATGGAAATGGCATCTGGTAATGGAAAATACGCCATATTTCAGAAGCAAATTGGACAGCAAATTTCCAAGGAAATATTCATCGGCAGTGGCGTTAGGCGAAGAAAGATAGGGAAACTTTTTTCTAAGGATAAAGTGTTTTAAGGAACGCATGTAGGAATGATGCCAGCGTAGCTCAGTGGCAGAGCGCCGCCTTGGTAAGGCGGAGGTCACGGGTTCAATCCCCGTCGCTGGCTCTTAGTCGCTGATAAGGTCTTTAAAGATGCCTTCAATAGATGGAGGAATAATCTTTCCTATATTAAGAGTGTCAACATAACTGGAATCAAAGTGTCTGAAATAATTTTTATACCAGAGTAGTGAGAACATGATGAGGGATGCGTTATATGGATCAAGACTGTCGTCTTGTAGTAGTGCAGTAAAAGAATTTAGGAGATAACCTTCATAAGCAGAATTTTTAATTGCTTGTCCTATTCTTCTATAATTGCACGTTGAATATCCTTTAATAGTATCAATGGCTAAGCAACTTCCTATTAGGAAAGCGACGCTTCTGTCTCCCATTAATTGTTCAATAGTTTGTATAGGGAGGGTTCTTCTTGACCATGCATATGAGGCATCAGCAAACCTATAGACGTAGTCGTTAAAAAGCAGGTAGAAGGATTTTAGGAATACACCATAGTTTCCAGACTCGCAAGCGAGCCATGAAACTTGTGAAAGATGTCTAAGAGGAGAATTATCCATGCTACAAAATCCATATACTTTGTATTTTCTCGCAATGGCAAGTGCCATTTGAGGAGAGATAAATTTAGCAATCCATTTATTTAAGTCCTCACAAGAATATCCCTTTTCTATAGCATCATGTGCTGCCTTTTCAAGCAATTTTCTGTATCGTTCTGAATATTTGAAAGCACTATCAATACGTATGTACAAAATTGAATCTAAGTATTGTTTTAACTGAAAAATGGAATCGTAAATTGGAGAGCTAAAAGAAGAATCGTGAGCAATCTTTTCCAGTTTCCTGATCCTCTTTACTATATTCTTTGGCTTTAAAACTAATAGGTGTTTATATAATCTGTTAATGTGTTTTGATTTTGCCCTTGCTTCCCAGCACGTTCCTGAAATATAGTCTGCTGAAGGTGAGAAAACAGAAGTGTCAAAGGGATATGTTCTCATGAAGAGTGATTTAAATTGACATGTTTTAACTGGTAAGACATATCTTTTAAACTCGGATTTGGTTATCATAATAAAAGCTTCCTCGTCGTTTCTCTCAGTGGCAATAATCCATAGTTCACCGTTATGCTGAAATTCACTTACTGAATCGAACACACACTTATAAACACTTTTGTCCTTGGGAAATATGGCTCTATATGAACCGTTATCGCCTGGTCCTTTGGCAATCAATACTTTGTGAATCGTTAAGTTCTTACTCAGTGAGTCAATCAGGGTTTCATATAATTTATTAGGCTTTTGGGCTATTATTGAAAGGGCTTTTTCCGTGGCTTCTATTGAAGTAATGTGTAGGAGTAAGCCGAAGGTTTGGGGTAGGGAGTAGCAATTTTTAGTGTTCGCATAGCCTTTAGCAAGACTATCAAAAATTTGTTTCATATTATCCAAACATGACCTTGGTGTGCTCGTGGAATTTTCTGGGGTTAAATAGGCAAAGGATAGTAGTATAAGTAGAAGAAACGTGGAAATATATAATTTGATTATTTGTTTGGGTTTCATTGGGTTAATTTTAGGTGTATTTACGACTTTTGCTCAACAATGGTTTTTGCATATATTAGCCTTATGGATTTGAAAGCAAGACTGAAGCATATACACATAGTAGGGGACAGAGTTCTGGTTAAGCCTTTAGAAGCTGGAGACAGGTCCCCTGGAGGTCTGTTTTTGCCACCCACTGTGCAAGAAAAGGAGAAAACCGCTATGGGTATTGTAGCACGTGTAGGTCCAGGAATATTGATTCCTACACATGATGACGAAGACGAATTCTGGAAACCAGCAACCGAACGTAAATACATACCACTGGAAGTGGAAGTCGGAGACATTGTAGTTTACTTGCAGAAGTTTTCAATAGAAATCAGCATTAATGGAGAAACCTTTTTCATTGTGCCATATCATGCTATTTTGCTCTATGTGAGAGAATAATATCTTGCAAATAGGGTTTCAACTTTTGTGCAAGGGCTTTATTACATGCTTTGAGTGAGTCAACAAGGACAACTTCCCATAAATGAAGCTTATTTGCTCTGCTCAGTCTGGATAAAATCCACGCCATTCGGGGAGTTATGTAGGGATGTCTTACAAGACTTTTGTAATATGGTTTCAGCGAATGTGGTTTGTATGTTGAATCAACATACAGAACATTTAGGGCGAAGTGTAGGTCATGAATGTTCCAGCCTGAAACTTCTTTGATTTGTTCTACGGAATGGAAGCCACCGAGCCGTTCCCGATATGAGACTATCTTTTTTGCCATGCGTAGTGAAATAGGAAGCGAAGAAGCTAACTCTTCGCTTGAAACATGATTTATATTTATCCATGATGAGGGGTCTTCCATTAACTTGTAATACCTGCATTTGTACGAATCTCTTGAAAAATGCTTGTATGTCTGATAAGCAATTGTTATAAAAACAGGAAAAGCAAAACCTATAATAAGGTTTTTGGTATATGCAGTGATCCAGCGTGTTGCACCACGTGCTTTCAGCTCTTCCATGGCTATTTTTCCACGAAGTCAAGGTCTTTACCGTAGGTCTCTTCCAAAGTTAATATGCTAATGAAGGCAAGTGATATGACCACTATTCCAATTATAGCAGCGGCATAGATCATCCCAAAATCTTCCCTTAAGAACTGGAATGCAGGCGTAATGAGTGCTACCGAACCCCTAACAAAATTGGGACTGGTTGTTGCGACAGTGGCGCGCAAATTAGTGCCGAATAATTCCGCTGCAATAGTTATGAAAACTGCCCAATATCCTGTGCCAACACCAAGCAAAAACATTAGAACATACAGCCAATTGACATGAATTCCTCTTGATAATAAGTACGTAATTACGACCAGTGATAGGAAAATAAGGAAAACAATTACTGCCCGTTTTCTGCTTTTCAGTATTTGACTAAGTGTTCCACTGATAACATCCCCTACTGCAACGCCTAAGTATGTCCACATTATAGCCCATTTAACATTAACTTCACCTTTAACACCCAATTGTTGTGAAAGTTCAGGTGAGAAGATAACAAGAATTGCTACTGCATACCATATGGGGACCCCAACAAGGATAACCCTTATGTAACGACTGAATCTATCCAGTGAAGTGAAAAGAGAAAGGAAATCACCTCGTTTAACATTCATAGTCTTTGCCTTTTCAAACATAGAAGATTCAAGCACTCTGGCACGAGCTACAAGTAGTAATAATCCTAAAACACCACCTATGAAATACATCACTCGCCAATGGAATGTGTTTGCTAACAATCCGGCTGCCACCGCCCCGAGTAATCCAACACTGGCTACTATCATAGTGCCGTATCCCCTTATTTCTTTGTCCAGTAGTTCTGAAACCAGAGTAACGGCAGCACCCAATTCGCCAGCCAGCCCCAATCCAGCAAAGAATCTTATTATGTTGTATGAAACAAGGTCATTAACAAAAGCATTTGCTATGTTGGCTATGGAATAAAGGGCTATAGAACCGAACAAGATTTGTTTTCTTCCCAGCTTGTCACCCAGAACGCCCCACAATATTCCACCGAGCAAAAACCCCAACATCTGAAGGCTTAAAATCGTCTCCCCTTGAGTTAAAATTTCTTCTTCAGAAAGCCCCAAATCCCTCAAACTGTCTATTCTCAACATTCCGAATAACACTAAATCAAAGATGTCAACAAAATAGCCTAGTGCTGATACAATTACGGGCAAAGTAATTGCCCTTTTTATATCCCGAAGCATAATTACTTTAATTTTTGCGTCTTTAAAATTACAAAACCCTACTATGTTTCTGGACAGGGCAACTTACCGGGACCCGGCTTGTTCCCCCTTATGAGGATGAGAGTAATCTCTGGACCGCCGAGATATCTTGTTGTTCTGGAAATAGCAGACAACGGAAAGTCAAAACTAAAACCCAGTTGCAGGTCTCCAATTATAACTCTAACAACCGGTACTAATTCTGTGCTTGTTCTGTAGAACAATCCGAAGTCAAGAAACACAGGCAATCTCCTGACGCCATAATGGTAGTCCCTGATTCTGGTTTTTCGCAGGAACGTTCCTGCAACAAGTTGAACATGAGGGGGTTGATACCATAGCCAGGCACTTGGCAAAAATGTCCAGTCTCCTTTCCATGTTTTAATCTCTCCATAAGCATGAAATCCATATCTAATAGGAAATTTATATACTTCCTGATTTAGAAGAGAGGCATTCCCACTATATGCATTGTTAATTGAGCCACCGAAAAGAAGCTTAAAGTCCTCAGTTATTTCTGTGGTGTAGGCAACTCCGACATGCATTCTAAAAAAGCCCCGTTGGTCATCAATAACCTCTAAAGGAGGTCTATTGAAGGTTTTAGCTATAGGGTCCCATTGTTCTGGCAACACCACACTGGCAACATCAAGCCCGATGTAAGTGTACGCAAAGCTTATTCCTGCTATCAGAGCATTTTTTTGGTTACGAGGTGGAATGTGTAGGTAAGAAAGAGAGAGCTGCATATTTGTAAAGCCCATGTTAACATCTCCCATTACATCCCGATAGAACCAAGCTCCAATGCCAACCCTATTTAGATTGAAGTCAAGTCCCACACCAGCAGTATGATAAGGAACAAGATTGAACCATTGATAGCGCCATACTGCAGACAATCTAAACAAACCGTTAAAAACTCCGGTTAAAGCAGGATTGGCATATAAAGGAACTGCCTGATTTTGAGAAAAGTGAATTTCTTGTGCAGTTGTTGGTAGAGAAAAGAAAAAAAGTATTAAACAAACAAGACATTTTAACTGCTTATCTAACCAATGCCACATTTCCTACTATTTCCTTTACTTCGCCTGTAAGAAACCGAATTCTGGCTTTGTAGGCATAAACACCCTCTGCACAAGGGGCTCCAAAGCATGTGCCATCCCATTCTGCTTCATAGTTATTTTGAAATACTAAATTACCCCATCGGTCAAATACTTGAAATTCTTCTACTACCCACGTTTCATTAGCGCCAACCAGCCTAAAGATGTCATTAACTCCATCGCCATTGGGAGTGAAAGTATTTGGAGCATCAACAATTGGTTCAAGCACATACACGCGACCGAAAGTAGTGTCCTTGCATCCATAAATGTTGGTTAGAACAGCATAAATATCGTAAACGCCAGGTTCATTAGCGATAAAGGTGGTTGTGTACATTGAATCTGGGAAGAAAAATTCTCCGGGATACCATCGTACTACAGAGTCTGGTGCTTCATCACCAATAATGGCTTCAAACACCATAGGTTGTCCCTGTAAAATCCTGATAGTGTCGGGAATGATGTCAATTCTGGTTGTCGGATATGTGGGAACATAAAACTGATGTTCAACCCTGCATTGAGCACTGTCCTCAACAACCAGATAGTAAACTCCTTCCGAAAGTCCATATATGGCAGAATCATTGTTAGAGACGATAGACCAATAGAAAGTGTATGGCTCGTAGCCACCACGCACATTAACAACGATTGAACCACTTCGTATGTCGCATCTTGTGGGAGTAATATT
>WFXT01000027.1 GCA_015490475.1 Bacteroidota bacterium | reverse complement strand
TTAATGGGTTGTTGTCTGTATAAACAGTAAATTTGTTCCCATATAAATAATCATGAAATTTTTATGTTATCGCCCATTTCAATGCCAGAAATTCTAAGCGATGTGCTGAATAATTATTTTCCGACTTACTTAAACCTCTGCTAGCATAGCTGATAACTCTCTTGATCCCATTCTGTTCTTGGTACAGGACCGCACCTAGTCCTTGACTGCAGGCGTCTGTGTGCAGTTCAAATGGCTTTCTGTAGTTTGCATACCCGAGGATTGGAGGTGAAGTAAATACTTCCTTCAATTTTTGAAAGGATTCTTCTTGGCTGGCTCCCCATTCCCATGGTTTTTGCTGAATGGTCTTATTTTTCTTAGATCTAGCATACGGCATCAAAGTATATAACGGTTTGGCAATTTTTGAAAAATCTTTTACAAACTTGCGATAGTAACCGGCAAACCCAAGAAATTGTCTAACTTCATTCTGATTCATTGGTGTTGGCCAGTCTTTGATCTTCTGGATCTTATCACTGTCTGCTTCAATGCCATGCTCTGAAACCACATGCCCTAAAAACTTAATCCGTGTCTTGAACAGCGAACATTTACTTGGTGTTAACTTCATTCCCGTTTCTCTTATTCGATGGAATACTTGTCTAAGCCGGTTAAGATGTTCCTCAAAGGTGTCTGAAAATACAATTATATCATCAAGATATATCAAACATGATTTGAGATGGAGACCCTCAAAGCACTCATTCATTAGCCGTTGGTATGTAGCAGGACTGTTACAAAGACCAAAAGGCATACGATTATACTCATAAAATCCTAACGGTCCAACAGTAAAGGCTGTTCTCTCCTTGTGTGTCTCTTCGATCTCCACTTGATGATATCCACTCTTCATGTCCAGTGTGCTGTAATATTTGGAACCTGCGAGGGCATCGAACATCTCTTCAATTCGTGGAAGGGCATATGAATCCTTAACCGTTCTCTCGTTGAGATGTCTGTAGTCGACACACATCCGGAGCTTCCCATCCTTTTTGCGAGCTAAGACGATATTGGATGACCATGGGGAGTGGGATCTACGGATGATACCATTCGCCAATAACTGCTGTAGATGGTCTTTCACTTCCTGATACATTGCAGGTGGAATCCGTCGATGTCGTTGTTTAAAAGGTTGCTCATCCACAAGATCAATACGATGTTTGACAGCAGTTGTATGGCCAATATCATCGTCCCCTGTTGAAAATATATCTTGAAACTCATAGACGACATGTTTGCCTCGTTCAAGTTGTTGTTTTGACACATCTACTTCAGTAAAGTTTATCTTGTCTATGATGGATTTGAACCCTGTATTTGAAACCGATGTATCGTTTGGAATGTTTTCAATGGTTACTGCTTGCAGCTCACACAGAAGACTTCGGAATGGTATGCTGATGGCCCTGGTTGTAATGTTACTGACATGAACATCTACATACATTTTATGCTTGCAGGTGTAATTTATAACAGTTGGTACAATATCAAGATCTTCAGGTATGACAGAACATGTGATTGGCTGTATTAAAGCACAAGTATCTCTATACAAAACAGGTTTATCCACATATCCTGGTAAAACAACTTCACTGTTTGCTGGAATTACTATTCGCTTAGAAGATGCACTTCTAACTTTACCCAAAGAAAAATGTTGCCGGGTTAATTCTTTATCCTGAAGCAACATACACCGGAAAGCAAGGTACCATGGTGTGTGAATATCCGCTTCCTGTAGAAAACGATTACCATGTTGTAATCTATACTTAGTCATAAAATGAGACAGCACATTCGTGCCTAAAAGAATTGGAACGTTTACATTGTAAGGAGTGTCTGGGACTACTAACAGTAGACATTGCTGCTTCATCCCATTAGCATCATTTGCCTGTAATTCAACTTCAACATACCCTAGATATGGAAGTTGTTTGCCATCGGCGCATTCAATCTTTAAAATAACATCTAAAGGTTCCATGGTTACATCATGTAGCTGGCTTTTATAAAAACTCTCAGAAATAGTAGAGACGGTTGACCCAGTATCCAACAATGCCTTGGTTGGAATATTATTAACAATTACCTCACTTTCATTTGCACTTCCGACTAAGTCAGACTTATTTTGACGTAACATGTTAATAGGGCGCTTTAACCTGGAATCTATAGGTCGCCCATCCCCATAGA
>WFXT01000026.1 GCA_015490475.1 Bacteroidota bacterium | reverse complement strand
CCATATTCATGTGCAAATAAGATAGTATCAACACAAGGACTTGATCACTTGCGTCTTGACAATATAAACTCAATCAAATTTAGCAGATAAGGATAGGCGTCTTTGTCGGAAAATCTTTGAAGGAAGTCAAGCGCTCTTTGTGTGTAAAAAACAGCTTTTTGTTTTGCATATTCAAAGCCATTATATTCTTCAACAATTTTTCTTATGCGTTCAATGTTTTTGCCTTTGGAAGCGTTTCTAAGCAATCTCAAAAATTCCCACTTTTTTGTTAAAGGCATTTTTTCCAGAGCGTGAATAACTGGCAAAGACAGTTTGCCCTCTTTGACATCCTGACCCATTGACTTACCCGTCTTCCCTTGAAAGTCAAGGACATCGTCCTGTATCTGAAAGGCAATGCCCAACTGTTCTCCAAACCAATACCACTTTTCAACTTCCTCTTTTGGAAGCCCCTGCACCTTGGCAGCCAAACCCGTGCACACGGCAAATAAAGAAGCCGTTTTCAGACGTATTATTTCAAAATAAATTTGTTCTGTCCAATTATGTTTCCTGGCAGTTTCTGCTTGAAACAGTTCCCCTTCACTCATTGCTTTTACCGCCCGAGACAGCACGCTAAGGGAATCCCAGTCCTTGTTATCAACAGCAAGCAATAAACCCCGAGCTAACAGAAAATCACCCACCAAAACTGCTATCCTATTGCCCCATAAAGTTTTTACAGAAAAGAAGCCACGTCGCTTTAAAGCATCGTCAACAACATCGTCATGCACCAGTGTTGCATTATGCAGAATTTCCACCATAGCGGCAGCCCTATGCACGGCATCGTTCAGCGTTCCAAACAATCTGGCAGTAAGCATTAAAAACAAAGGACGCATCTCCTTGCCCCTATATCGCATAATAAAGCGTAAAATCCTATCAAGGAGGGGAATTCTACCCCTCATATATTGAGAAATAATATCCCTATATTTTTGCCAGTCTTCTCCGAGAAATGCTCTTGCCTCCTTAAGTGGATTGCTTCTTTTTACTATACTTTGCAAAACGTCTGCTCTTTTCGTATAGTGAAGTTATATAATAAATGCCTTTCGTCATAGAATTTCTTCAGCCTTTCTTAGCCATTCTTCATATTTCCGTTTGTCTTTATGCATAGGAACAGGGGCATAGAGTTCCGTTTCAATACGTCTAACAAGAGAAAGCCATTGTTGTGCTTTTTCCCTCCCTATCTTGCTTTCCAAAATTTGCGCTATTTCCTGAGCAGTCATTGCATCGCTATAATCATCCACATTATTAGCGCCAAATTTCCATAAAATATCATACAGAGTTGATAAGAAATTTTCAAAATCTCCTTTCTGCAATAAAGAGTGTGCTCGTTCAAGCATTTGTCTTATCTCCTTAGCAATAACTCTGTGCCTGACTTCCTGTTTTCTACGTTGTTTTCTAACCACCAGTGCCAGAAGCGAAGCCAGAGCAAGCATTGCAATAGCTCCACCTATTAGTTTAGCAATCAACCACAAGTCATCTCTGGATATAAATAAAGTTTCCTGAGAAGGCTTTTCCTGTTTTGTTTGTTCGTCTTCCACTAAGGCAAGCGAACCATCTCCGTAAACATGAATTCTAACTTCATTAATAGTTATTTTCTCATAAGTCTGCTTATAGGGATTAAAATAGGACATTGTCCATTGTGGAATGACTAAAGTGCCTGTGTCTTTGGGAATAAGAATCCATTTTATTCTTCTGCGTCCTGAAACTCCATACTTACCCACCGTCGTCTTGTCACGCACTTCGGGGTCATATACCTCAAACAGCGACGTATCTATCGGGGGATTATCTATCCTTAAGGCTTTAACATTTCCACTGCCCTTAACTATGAGTTCGTAAGTTACTGGTTCTCCAGCAGGCACGTTTGTTCCATCAACATTCAATTCTGCCTTCCATTTGCCCACCAAACCACTAAAGTCTTCGGGAATCGGTTCTGGTAATGGCTTAACGACAAGACGTTTTCTGCCACCTGAAACATGGACTGACACAGGCTCATGTGTCATAAAGGAAGGCATAAAATTCTGAAAGAAGGGGTCCTCCCTGAAAGGACGAAAGAACTCATCAAAGAAAGGGTCTCTTTGTGGCATTAACACTACTATATCAAGTCCGAAGGAATCAAGCCACAAAGTCCCAGCCTTCTGTGGAAATATGAACTGTTCTGCTATCTCTACAACGTAATACGGTTTTCCATCTAAAACCTCCTGTTTCAATTCAAGCTTCTGATTAACCACATCTCCGTATGTCCACACTCCCGTATTGTTGGGAACATAAGTGGTATTAATGTTTTGCACTGGATAACGTGAATAAAGCTTATATTTAACTCTAACCTGTTCACCTACATAAGGATTGGGATTGTCCACCTCTGCAACAATGAAGATATCCTGCAATTCCTTCTGTTGTGGTACCTGTTGATTAGTCTGTCTCGGGGAAGGTTGTTTTTGTTTAGCAACAGGTTTATCTGACTCCTGCACATACACGGTCACTGTAGGTAAATCAAAGCGACGTCCTTCTGCTATAACTCCTCCTCCTTGGATGACATATTCACCGGATTTCAACGCTTTAAGAACATAAGTGTATTCAGCCCTTCTACTAAATCTACCATTGATGATTTGAATACTTGTTGAAGTGATGGGACCCGCCACAACACGTAAACCCTCAAAGGATGGCGGAATGAACCTCTGGAAATCTCCTTCAATAGTGTAAGTTACTTGAAAAGACTGTCCCACTTTGACGTCTCGTGGCGTCACAGAAGCCACTATGCGGGGCTGTGCACCAGCCAGATTGAGCATCAGCAATAAGCCAACAAGCAATATGTTTCTCACCATGGCTTTTCAGACTTTGTTTTTCTCCCTTTTGATAAACGTCCTCTGATTATGGCTCTCATCTTCTCCCTGTCCTGAATATCAATTGCTTTTAGTTGTTGTGGCTGTGGTCTTGCCTGTCCCATCCGTTGCTCGTCGTTCCTCTGGTCTTTGGGCTTTTGCCTCTGTTGTTGCTCTGATTGCCGTTTGTCTTTTTCTTTTTGATTTCCTTTATCCCTTTCTTGATTTTGTTGCTTCTGATTATCTCGCTGTCTATCCTTATTTTCCTTGTCCTTCCCAGACCGATTATCCTGCTGGCTATCCTGCTTATTCTTATTCTGTTGATTCTGCTGGTTGTTCTGTTGGTTTTGCTGTTGCTGATTTTGTTGGTTTTGTTGCTGTTGGTTTTGTTGGTTCTGCTTCTTCCTAAGTTTTAACGCATAAGAGAGATTGTATTGTGCTAAAGAATCCTCAGGATTTAATTTTAACGCCTTTATGTAATAATGAATAGCACTGTCTATTTGCTTCTCTTTCAAAAACGCATTGCCGATATTGTAATATAACTTTGACCTCAGGTTCTTATCCTTAACAATGGGAAGCATTGACTGCCATTGTATTCGGGCAGAAGCATAATCTCCCTCACCATATTTAATTAAACCCAAATCTGCTTTAGCAGGCAAAAATAGAGAATCTTTTTCAAGAGCCTGTTTATATAATGAAAGTGCCTGTGTTGTGTCCCCCTTTTCAAGAAATTCACGTGCTTTATATGTTAAAATTTTTGCTGATTGGGAAGAAGCAATAAAGGGCAAAGCAAACGCAAATAATAAAAGAATCCTTCTGCGGGGCATAATGACGAGCAGTATCAACAGAGCAAGTGACACCATTGCTATGTATGGATACCATTCATTATACTGCAGATACACCACCTTTGCCTCACTGTCGGGATTTATCCTTTTAAGAATCAGAGAAGAGAGAGCATTGACCACAGGGGCAACCT
>WFXT01000025.1 GCA_015490475.1 Bacteroidota bacterium | reverse complement strand
GCAAACAAAACTCCTGGTTTATTACGACGCAAGTATTCTCCGCTATAACCTGCAATAGTAGTATGGTAAAATTCTGCTTTAGAGCCATATAGCGCTAAAAGGCGTTCTCCTGCCCTTGATATGATTACATTTTCTCCGTAGATATAAGAATTACCTGCTAATATGCCATATCCAAGCATGTTATCTATATGCACCTGATACATCCTAACAGATGGTTTTTCTTTTCCCGTAGAATCCACTATTAGTCCTACAGTGCCATTTTTAATTACAGCATTTCTAATTACATTTTCATTGGAAGGGGATAAAAAGACTATACCTTGCCATTGCCCTGGTAAATCTTTGAAAAAATCTTCAAGTCTGCTACCTTCAAAAACAACAGGGTTATCAAACGAACCATCTACAATTAACTTACCTGCCACATACAGAGCACTGTTACGGTCCAGATGAATCCTTGTTCCTTGCTTTACAGTGAGTACACATCCAGTGTCTATGAACACAGAACCCAGCAATACATGGGGTTTATCAGACGTCCATGTCATATTGCATATTACTACATTCCTGTAATAATGAGCATTTTGCCCATAGACAGCAAGCACAACAGAAGCCAGTTCTTCCCCCTTGTCGTCAACAGCAACCAAACGGTCATACACTACAAATGGCAGATTTTCTACAGTGGGATTAATCGTGACTTCTACAAAAATGAAAATGCTATCCTCTGGCTCTATTATTACATTTTGCACTGCTCTGCCCCCTTTCCCATTGACATTCAAGCGAAATGGCGACTTTTCAGAACTTTCAAGTAATATGGCAGGAATAATCACTCTTTCTTTAGTTGGGTTATACAGTTTAAGGAAATATGTTGACGACGAAAGCCCGGTAAAGACAGTATCCATCCACAATGTGTCAGTGTTAAAGTATATAAGCGAAGGCGGTCTAATGTCTGGCATTTTAAGGCAACCAGTAAGCAAAAGGACCATTATGGGTAGAATGCGCGTCATGTATGCAGGACAACGCAAGTGTTAAGTTAATTATTTTTCCTGAACTCCAATAATACCTCTTAGTTGAAGTGCTTTGGTAACGATGCTTTGAACATCGTTCATTCCAGCTTCAATGGCTTTTTTAACCAATTTCCTTGCTTCTCGCCTTGATAATCCAAGCATTTCAAGGGCTTTGATAGAACTAAGGACAAGATTGCTATTTGCCTGTTTAACCCTTAGATCAAAATCTGGTTTCAGCTCATAAATGATTCGTCTTGCCAGTTTTTCACCAATTCCCTTTATGTCCTTTAGACTTTCAATATCTTCAGCAGAAACAATAGAAGCGAACTCGGATGGCGAATATGTTGACAATATATTCCTCGCTATTGATATGCCAACTCCCTGTATTTTAATAAGCATTTCAAACAGGTTACGCTCTTCTCGTGTAGCAAAACCAAACATTATTAACTCATCCAATTGATTTTTCATAACGTACGTATATACATGCACGCTGCTCCCCTGGGCAAATACCTCTTCTGAATACGCAGGTATCTCTATCTTATAGAAAAAACCAGTGTTTTCCACATTTAATATAATCCATGTGGGACCGCGCTCCCACACTATGCCTCGTATACTATCAATAAAGTTCATTTGGATAGATTAATCAACATACACGAGCCATCCATGTCTATCCGGGTATTTGCCGCGCTTAATACCTTCAAGAATATCTTTGAGTCTGTTGGAAATCTCCCTTGATTCTGGATCAGGCAATTCAATGGTTCTCTTTTCACCATTGGGTAATACATCTGTGATACTTGCAATATGGTGGATGGTTACTGCGGTGCCACTACCAAAGGCATCTTCCAGAATTCCTTTTTCATAAGCCTCAAACAGCTCACGAACGGTTATCTGCCTTTCTTCAACAGGAATTCCAAGGTCCTTGCAAAGAGTTATTATACTATCCCTTGTAACTCCCGGCAATATAGTTCCAGTAAGTGGTGGCGTAACAACAGTTCCATTGATTATGAAGAACACATTCATTGTGCCGGATTCCTCAATATATTCATGATGAATTCCATCAGTCCATAGCAGTTGGTCAAATCCTTCTTCTTTTGCCAGGGCGGTAGGCATCATTGCTCCGCCGTAATTGCCTGCTGCTTTGGCAGAGCCTGTTCCTCCCGGGAAAGCCCGGACATACTTGCGTTCCACTTTAACATGCAACGGTTTGGCATAGTATGGTCCTACTGGACTGGTTATAATAAAAAGGCGATATGTATCTGAAGGACGAACACCAACATACTCATCTGTTGCTATCATAAATGGTCTTATATAAAGGGCTACATCGTCTCCTGACGGCACCCAGTCCTTATCTATGCTAACAAGAGTCTTCATAGCGGTCATAAACCATTCATCAGGGAATTCAGGCATAGCCATTCGGCGGGCAGAATCATTCATCCTCTTAATATTTTTATCAGGACGGAAAATAGCGACGCGACCATCAACAGTTCTGTATGCTTTCAAGCCTTCAAAAATCTCCTGTCCGTAATGAAATGCTATTAGGGCGGGATAGACACTTATCTTATCGTAAGGAACTATGCGCAGGTCAGTCCATTTGCCATCTTTATAATCAGCAACAAACATGTGATCAGAATAGTGACGTCCGAAAATTAGGTTTTCCCAATCCACTTCACTGATTCTGGAATTTTCAACTTTCTGAACCTTTATCTCTGGCATTTGTTCAACTTGCATAATCCACACGCTTTGTAGCAAATTTAGACATAATTTTACAATCATGAATGACTTTAGGTCTGAAATCTTGGCTGGCATTTTGCAAACCCCATACAGACAGGGAATATCTGCTCATATAGAACATCTCATCTACCTTCCTGCAGGTCTGGAATTTGAAATAACGGGTCAGCCTGTTGAGACGCTTGTAATAACAACTCATGAGCAACAACCGTATGAAAAATTCATAGGCAAAATTTTGCAAGCAGTGAAACAACATCACAGTTCTATTGTTGCATTCTGGCAACCAGAAAAACCTTTTTCTTTTATCGCATTTAAGCGAATTTTCCCTGATATAAAACACATGCTTATAATGGGCGTTAATCCGAACTTAATTGGCTTAAACATTGACCCATTACCGTTTATTTATAAGCCTTTTAGGGTTCTGGATACTATTTGTATTATTTCACATAAGCCTTCTGCTATTTCACAGGACGTTCGTTTGAAAAGAAAACTATGGGAAAACCTAAAACGAATGTACAATGTGTCCTAAGCGATGGATAGTGGCAACCAGAAACTCTCACAAACTGGAAGAAATATATGCCATCGTGGGAAACTCTTTTATGCTTGATATTCTACCAGACGATTTCCCTCCTATTGAAGAACCTTTTTCAACCATTTCTGCTAATGCATGGGCAAAAGCATACAAAGCGTGGCAAATACTTAAAAATCCTGTTGTTGCGGAAGACACTGGCATGGAAATTGAAGCTCTGGATGGAAAACCAGGTGTTCACACCGCTCGCTATGGTGGGCAACACTTGTCTATGAAAGAACGCAGGCAATTAATTCTTAAACAATTAGAAGGACACACAAACAGAAATGCTCAGTTCAGAACTGTTCTTGTGGCTATAATTAACGGCGTACCTCATTTTTTTGAAGGAATAGTAAAAGGAAAAATTGCATACCAAGAATCGGGAAGTGGTGGCTTTGGCTATGACCCAATCTTTATACCAGAGGGATATGATAAAACATTTGCAGAATTACCTGCACAGATAAAAAACTTAATAAGCCACAGGGCAAGAGCACTACAAAAATTTATAGGCTTTTGCAAGAAAATCAGTAACCCCTAAGAAAAAGGACCATAATAGTCTCTGTCAGTGCTATCGTATTCAATAGAATAATGGTCGTTCCATTTGGGCGGTCGGGGAACTTCTTTTACAAACACCTTTCTGAGTAATATGCCTGCTATGAAGCCTCCGACATGAGCCCAAAATGCAATTCCACCTGCGTGTCCAATGGCAAAAGTCGCCATACCAGAAATTAGTTGTCCGATAAACCATATTCCCAGATAGACATAAGCGGGAACTTCAACGAAGTAAGCCATAAAGAACAGAGGGATTAGTGTTACAATTCTGCTCCAAGGAAATAGATACATATAAGCTCCCATAACTCCAGATATAGCCCCTGATGCTCCGATAGTAGGGATGGTAGAATCAAGGTTTAAAAGAATGTGCAAGGTTATAGCCCCGAGCCCCGAAAGCAGATAAAAAATAGCATATCTGACATGTCCCATTACGTCTTCTACGTTATCACCAAAGATCCATAACGACCACATATTCCCTATTATGTGAGCCCAACCACCATGCAGGAACATACTGGTAATAAGAGGAATTAGCAAAGACAGGTTGGTAAACCATTCCCAGAAGGGCACCCCTGCATAGTTAGCAGGAACAACTCCATAAGTACGCATAAATATTTCTCTTTCAACTGGAGAAAGGCTCAACTCATAAAAGAAGGCTAAAAAACAAAGCACAATTATTACATAATTCACTATTGGTTTTTTCCTGCTTGGTATTATGTCATATAGTGGAAACATCAGATTTTACTATTTACGCAAAGATAACCATAATAACGGTTATGCCGTTGACAATTCTTCATAGGTCCTTTTATATACTTCATAAGTTGGCTCATCATATAATACCATGATGACTTTTCGCGGATATTCGTTTTTGCTAAGGAACTCTGCTATTGTTCTCAGAGCGATTCTGGCTGCTCTTTCCACTGGAAATCTGTATGCCCCTGTTGAAATGGAAGGAAATGCAACTGTTTCAAACTGATGTTCTTTGGCTATTTTAAGGGAATTGCGATATGCATTAGCAAGTGTTTCGTCCTCCCCATGTGTGCCACCCCTCCATATCGGACCGACAGTGTGAATAACATGTTTAGCTGGCAAATTATACCCTTTGGTTATAACAGCCTGTCCGGGTGGCAATCCCTCTGGATATTGTTCTTTTCTAATTTGCTTCAGTTCTTCTTTCAACTGTGGTCCTGCTGCTCTATGAATAGCTCCATCTACACCGCCACCGCCCATCAAAGAAGAATTAGCAGCGTTGACAATTGCATCCACTTCAAAAGTTGTTATATCCCCCTTTGCTATTTCAATTCTGTCCCAAACACTCATTTTTTCCTGTTTTTATAAACCTGTTCATAAGAAGTTCCAAAAACAATATCCCACAAACGAGTGCTAACACCGAAATTAACATTCGGGTCTTTGTAGTGGTGAATCACATGATGCTCCCAGAGGGCGTGCCAAAATTTAGGAACGCTACGCTTCGGTAACCTGTGTTGTGCCCAATGGAAAAACAGATAAACCAGATAGCCAAAAACAAAACCAGAAAAGAATGCATACGACAACTGTCCAAGCAAGTAATAGAATAGAGCGAAGAAAGCTGCAGCAACGAATATGCTTACCAATGGTGGCATAGCAAGGCACAGTGGGTCCTTAGGATGCCTGTGATGAACATAATGAGCCCTGTCTTGAAACCTGTGAAGCCATTCCCACTTTGTTTCCGTATGATATAAAAATCTATGAACCACATATTCTGTGAGGGTCCACGTGAACCACCCAGCCAGGAATAATACCACTATAGACCAAAGGCTAACACCGACTTCCAGCACAGCAAAGGCTATTATTAGTGCAATTATAGGCAAATAGACAGCCCACGGCAACCACACTGGCGTTCTTGCTATTCTGTTCAACGTGGGATTTTTATGTAATTCGCATTCTCCCTGTGCCCTTGGTCTTAGATATTCGGGAATCCTGTTTGCTTTTGCGCTTATTGCCATAGGTCAACATATTTTCCAAATACAAATATACGGCGTTTTGTCTTATTTAGATTGCTTTTAAATACTGCAAAATCAAGATTAGATAAACAAATCCACAACCCCACTACTTTTGTTTTTCAAAACATGCTTAATGGTATTTGCTAATACTTTTACAGCATCAGTGTTACGTATCAAATCAACCCAACCAATGTGTGCATTTATAACGGGAACGAACTTTGCCAGCTGAGGTAACAATTCCCTATATCTGCTTTCAATACTTTGAAGGTATTCTATAGTTATTCCTGTTTCAAAGGAACGATTTCTATGTTTAATTTGCTCTATGCAGCGTTCCAGAGGAACTGTTATTTTGACAATAACATCTGGGTTTCGCAGGCTCTTTCTCATAGTATTATATAATTTCTCAAAAAGTACGAATTCAGATTCTGGTAGTGTTATCCCTGCGAAGACCCACGACCTATACAGGCTATGATCACTTATAACCACATTTTCAAACAAGGAAGGCAATAGGAAACGATTAAGCTGTTCATAGCGTAATGCAAGGAAAGAAAGCTCAAGAGCAAGGGCATATCGGTCCGGGTCATTATAAAATTGTTCCAGAAAAGGGTTTTTATCAAAGGGCTCAAGAGCAAGTCTGGAATTTTGCCAGTGTGGTGCCAACAGGTGAGCCAGAGTGGTCTTCCCTGCCGCTATATTCCCTTCAATTGCTATATGCACTGTCGCCATTCTTCTATACGTTGAACCAATACACCAATTTAAGATAGAAGGAATTATCCATTGGGCGAGAATTGTCAAGCCACTTATCTGCTCGCCATACAATAAATATGTCTGACATAGGTGCAAAGCGCCACTGGAACCGACTAAAAAATGTTGCTCTGTTTAATTGTGTATTATACTGTACAATGTTTGTCCAGTATAGGGTGGTAGTAAATGTTATTGTATTATCAAGGCCGATAAGCCACAGGGGGATAATTTGTCCATTAAGAACCAGTCTTTCGTGCCAGAAGGTTGTTGCAATAGTAGCATAAGGAACAAAACGATAACCTACTGTTGTCTCAAAGCTTGTTCTTTTCCCTGTATAATATGTCCCTGTTCCCACGGATGTTTTAAAGGATAATCTGAATTGTGGTGGTGTTTGATAAGAAATTTTACCTTGCCAATTGGTATAAGCGCCTGCACTTATTCTTGTGATGCCATAGATATATGTAGTAAAAGGAATGAGGTCTTCAGTAATTTCAAAACTTGCAGATATGTTATCTCCCCTAAACGGTTTAATGGAATAACTGGTGTTAAGAACCCTTCTCCATATCTGGTTATTGCTTGTGAATCCTGCTATTGCTCCTTCTATTCCAACAGCGTGATTTATCTTATTGCCATACAGAGTTCTCTCTACTCTGGCGAAGGAACTATAATATCCTTTCCTTACGAGTCTTCCCGTAGAATCTGGATGATATTGTCTTGGAATAAATCCAAGTCGTGGAACAAAATTGTCTCCCACGTAAGCATTTTGTGTCAAAAAGAACCATTTCCTTGTTCTATATCTAACATAAAAGCCAGTAGCAAAATTGTCCTTATTAGGGACATAGGTATCTCTGGTTATTGCCCCGAAAATAGTACCACGCCACCTGTCGCTATTAGTCCTTAAATTATACTCAACTCCAAAGGTATGATTCTCCTCTGTGGTAGAAAATCCTTCAATAGCCTGTCTGCCAACGTATTGGATTCTTAGGAAAGAAGGTTTATTAACCATCTGTTGTATAGTAAACACTTCATGTGTGTAGGGCTTAATCTGTATTGTTTGATCCGCCAGATTAATTTCTTTGGGTCCTGTTTGAACAACCATCATGCCCAGTCTTGTAGAAGATGTTACAGACCCACTCAACTTAAGTCCAAGCCAAATGGGAACCTGCTCATACCAGTAAGGTGCCAATTCGTACATTCCCACAGTTCGTGAAAAGAAAATATTTATTCCCCACAATCCGAAAGAAGAAAACAAATCTCTGTTTTCAAGGAAGAATTGCCTTCTTTCGGGCACAAACACCGAAAACCTTGATAGGTTAAGAACTTGCCTATCAACCTCAACCTGAGAGAAGTCTGGCAACACCGTAGCATCAAGGGTCAAAGATGGTGTAACCATAAACTTAAAGTCGCCACCTGCAGAAAACTGGAAGCTGTCGGCATAAGCAGTTTGCACATAGGGAATGATAGAGAGGTTTAATCCCTGTGGTGGCAAAGCAGAATCCCATTTCAACACACCAGTGAAAAGCAAATTGCTTATGTTGTAAACATATGGAACAGGTTGCCATGTGGAACGTTCCTGAGCCTTCCAATTAACTCTCGCTGCATTTATTCGCCACAAGGTATCTTTTGAGCGATAGCGCAATGTTTTGAAAGGTATTGCCATTTCTACATACCAGAACGAGTCATCTTTGTGAACCGCAGAAAACCACTTATTATCCCATGCAGTGCTTAGCCCCCATGCACCGCCGTTCACGATCAAACCTTCTCGTTGGGCACCATAAGGACTTACTGCAAAACCAAATCCGTACTGCTGGTCACCAGAAGGATTAAAAATGATCTGAACCGCATCTGTATTACGCAGGGAAAAATCCCTTTTCAGGTTTTCAGTAACAAAAGAAACGGTTGAAGAATCTTGGCATTTGAATGCTACATAGAGAAAATTATTGTTATAAACAAGTGCGAACCACGTTTGAAACTTAGCCAAGCCACTATCTATTGGAAAGTTTAAATGAAAAGAATTGTAGAACTTAACGTTTTTCCACGTTTCTTCGGAAAGAACACCATCTATCTTTATCTTTTCGTCAGTGTATCTTATAGTAATCGTATCCTGTGTAAAACCAGTCTTTAAAATAAATGTTAACAAACCGAGAATTATAAAAAGACGCTTCATAACCGCTAAGTTACGGCATAATAGATTTGCCCTTAAAATCAAATTTCCTTACTTTTGCAAGAAAACACCAATGTTTGGATTGTTTGGAAAGTTCAATGAAATACCAAAGCGGTTAAAGAATGCACAGGAAAGAGTCAAACAACTGGCTGTTGAGGTGCGTAGTCCCGATGGGGTAGTTTATGTCAAAATAAACGGACTTCGGGAAATTGAAGAGCTTAAAATAGACGAAACAAAAGCACAAAACATAACCTACGAGCAATTGGCTACCATTATTAAAGAGACTATAAATGATGCCACCAGAACGTTGCATATGCAAGTTCAGCAAATCTTTGAAGACGAACTTGGTGATATTGTGTCTGGAATTCCTGGATTTGACATAAAGAAGATGATGCCATTTAATTGAATATATCTCTAAAATAGCATAAGAGCGTCTTTTGAGTAAAAATTGGTTAGCAATTTACGTACTTTATGGTTCTACAAGAATTCTGACTATACTACCGTCACTCTTTCTAATTATATAAGCGCCATTTCCCAATAATTTGATCCATTCCTTTTCAGACTCTTCTCTCAAACAGCGGATAAGCTTACCTTCAATAGTGAATATACAAATAAAATGGGGATTCTCTACAAAAGGCATAGTTACTAATACAGGTTGATTTTGAGCAGTATCATACACAAGCACGCTACGGATTATGGTGGTGTCCTTACATTGGCTGAAGATTGATACTCTCACGTCATACGTCCCTAAAGTGTCCCAATAAACTAAATGTGGTCCCTGTCCATAACGTACTGGCGTATCTATGCCTTGAAAATACCAAATAATGCTATCGTATTCCCCGGAAACATTGATAAGAAAAGTAGCAGAATCACCAATGGGGATAGAATCTGGTCCTGTGATTTGCGAGATGATAGGTGTAAATATAGGAGTTAACAGGGTATATACTGTATCATTGTGATTTAATTGAGAAATATCAGTGGAATCAACCCACACTTTATACAAGATATTATTTGTATCCATAACAATCGTCCTGAGCATGATAGGAGTTATAAAACCAGCAGGAATACCATTAATGACAATGGTGGAATCCAGAGTTACCGAATCATTAACTATTTCGTGAAAGCGAAGTTTGATATATGAAAAATTAGCATTAAGAGCTTGAACAAGTACAAAAGGTGATGTCAGCCGTCCAACACACGTTTTTAGCGTTTCAGCAAACAATATGACATCAGGATCTCTTATGATGGGAAAAACAGCCGAACCAACGTAGATAGCATCTCCAGACGAGGCACCGTTATTATTTGCAAAGTTTGTTACAAAGTAAAAGGTAACATCAGCAGCGGGAAAAATGGGTGCAGTCCATAGAAATTCCCATGTATTATTACTACTGGCGTTTTTGTGACTAACATAATATCTATTGTTGTATGTCTGAATAGCCGTATTAGAAGGATTTATCAGAGCAAATGAACCAGCAATATTCCCTAAGGTATCAAGAGCTGTCAATTCAAACCCAAATCTGCCTGCCCAAGAAGAATAGGCATTAAAGACGACTCTATACGTTTTACCTGGTTCAAAATATTGAACTATTGTATCTGGGTCAGGAACGGTGTCATAAAAGGTGATGGTAACTGTATCGGAGGGCTGAAGCGTTCCACCTATGTGACAATTACTGCATGTTCCTTCGCCGGGAGCACCTGTTAGCCCTGGTGGTGGCGTGGTGCTATATGAAATAAGTATTTGATCCCATGCCGATAAAAAAGATACTGTTAAAACTGTCCCTAATGCAACTAATTTCAAAAAAAAGCCCCTTTTCATATCACTCTGTTTTTATTAGCAAATTTATATTAAACTGAATTCCGCTACAAACTCAATGTGGTCATGATTTAAGTAATACAACTCTCTTGCTA
The DNA here is from genome assembly GCA_015490475.1 of Bacteroidota bacterium. Lineage (GTDB taxonomy): Bacteria > Bacteroidota > Bacteroidia > JAADEI01 > JAADEI01 > JAADEI01. The sequence continues at coordinate 4,638 of WFXT01000025.1, read as the reverse complement.
TGTTTATTCAACATAAAGCATCCCAGCGATTATGGCAGTCATAAAAGAGGCTATAGTTCCAGCTATCATTGCTTTCAATCCCAGTTGAGAAAGTTCTTTTCTTCGTGAAGGGACAAGTGCCCCTATGCCCCCAATTTGAATACCAATAGACGAAAAATTTGCAAATCCACATAAGGCATAAGTTGCAATTAAAAGGGAGCGTGTATCAGTAAATAAACCTGCATCTTTTAACTTACCCAATTGAGCATATGCATAAAATTCGTTTAAAACAGTTTTTTCACCAAGGAGTTGCCCCACAATTATCAAGTCATTAGGACTAACACCGAGCAACCAAGCAACAGGTGCCATAATTAAGCCAAGAATAAACTGTAAATTAAATTCTTGATACTGGCCATTAGTGAAATCTTTGACCCACTCGTTTAATCCGAACCATGTTCCGGGTCCATGGCTAACAGCATAGTTAAGCATGGCAATCAATGCAATAAATGCAATTAGCATGGCTCCCACGTTCATAGCTAGTTTCAAACCATCTGTTGTCCCATTGGTTATTGCATCAAGGAGATTTGAGCCGATATGCTTGGGAGGAACAAATAACTTTCTGTCAATATCCTGAGTTTCCGGAACCATAATTTTAGCAGCCACAATAGCGGCAGGTGCAGAGATAATGGAAGCGGTCAGTAGGTGGGTAGCAAAAAAGAGTCTCAATTCTGGGTCTTGCCCGCCCAGAAAACCGACATAAGCAGCAAGAACACCGCCAGCAATAGTAGCCATGCCACCACTCATCATAACAAATAACTCAGAACGAGTCATTTTTTCAAGATAAGGTCTGACAAGCAAAGGGGCTTCCGTCTGACCTATAAATATGTTTGCTGCGGCGGTAAGGCTTTCCACACCAGAAAGCTTCATGGTTCTTTGCATTAGCCATGCAAATGCGTATATAACCCTTTGCAAAATTCCAAGGTAATAAAGTATAGCGGACAGGGCTGCAAAGAATATAATGGTAGGGAGCACTTGAAAAGCGAAGATAAAGCCAAAGGTATCAACATCGGTGACCAATGAACCAAAGAGAAAAACACTGGCTTCATGGGAAAAATCAAGAATTTTTACAAAAAAATATGAGATAGCTTCAAACACATCTCTGACCCCCGGTACATAAAGAATCAATACTGCTAATACAATTTGAAGGCCCATTCCCCATAAGACCAATCGCCAGTTTACTGCTTTCTTGTTTTCACTCAGTATATAAGACACACCAATCAAAAATATCATACCGGCAAAGCCACGTGCTATAACGGTCCAATCCATCAGTCAATTTATGAACTCTTTCCCCTTCTCTTCAACTCTTCGTGAATCAGTGCGGCAATTTCGTATAGTTCCTTTTTGACTGCTTCATCAAGTAGTTCCTTTAGTTTTTCATCTGGTAATTCCTTTAAGTCATCAGCGGTCAAGTCTTCCAGAGTAATAGATTTGGTTTTTGGGGCGGGGGCTCTTCCCTTTTGCTTTGATGTTCCGCTTTCTGTAGAAGCACTCACGTGAGCAACCATCCCCGCTTCATCAAGAACATGTTTATTCACATAAATAGGGGCATTTGTTCGCAGGGCTATAGCAATTGCATCTGAGGCTCGCGAATCAAACTCTTTTACTTCCCCATTTTCATCAACGCATACCACAGTAGCATAAAAAACACTATCCTTAAAGTCATTGATAATGACTTCCTTTACTGTTATATTATATTCTGTCAAAATATTCTTAAGCAAATCATGGGTTAATGGTCTGGCGGTAGCCATTTTCTTGAGGGCAACATCAATAGCATAGGCAACAACAGCGTCTATCATTATTGGCAGATAAATGTTTTCATCCGGTTGAACCAGTATCACTACATAGTGAGGGTTATACTCATTTGTCTTTATGATTGTTACTTCCACAACACTGACAGGAAGTCGCTTACTTTTCTTGCTCATATCTATAAAATTACATCAATTTTGAAAAAACAAGGGGCATCCCCTTTGTATAGAGATGCCCCTACTCACAGTTTTATCCGCCAGCTTGTTTTTTCTTAAATTCCCTGATAGCCTGAGTGAGTTTAGGCACCACCTCAAACAAGTCGCCTACAACACCATAGTCACAGGCTTTGAATATAGGGGCTTCAGGGTCTTTGTTTATTGCTACAATATATCGGGAACCAGAAACACCAGCCAAGTGCTGGATAGCACCGGAAATGCCCACTGCAATATAAAGGGTCGGTCTGATTGTTAGTCCCGTTTGTCCCACGTGCTCAGTATGGGGACGCCAGCCCATATCGGACACAGGTTTAGAACATGCCAATGCAGCACCTAATTCCTCAGCCAATTCCTCAAGAAGATACCAGTTCTCAGGACCTTTCATACCACGACCACCGGAGACCACAACATCAGCCTCTGTCAAAGGAACCTTTCCTGTGGCTTTTTCCACCTTTTCAATAACATAAGCCTTGTTGCCTTCTGCCTGTCTCACTTCCACCTGCGCGTTTCCTTCACCCAATTCGTAATCAAAGGAATTACGCATCAACATTATAACTGCACCTTCTGTATTGACAAGATAATCAGCAAAAGCCTTTCCAGAATATGCATTTTTCTTGAATATTAACTTTCCATTTTCTTCGCGTGGTAATTCAACCACCCCGGGAACCAAACCATATTTGAGATAAGCAGATACGAGGGGGGCGAGAGCCCTGCCGCTATTATTAGCACCAAATACTACGAACTTTGGAGATAACTCATCCAGAACGTTCTTCATATTTTCAAAAAACAGGGTTGGGTCAACCTGATCGGTTCCTTCACCTTGAAAGTTAATGACTTTCTCTGCCCCTACCTTTCCAAGCGTTGCCAATTCTGAATCAGCAATGTTTCCGAACGAAACGGCAACAACAGGTCCTGCATTAAATTGTTTGGCTAATTCAGAGGCGTAAGCCGTTAACTCGTAGCTTGATCGTTTGACCTTTCCATCCTCATGTTCTGTGTAAACTAAAACTGCCATGACTCTTTTATTTTCAGGGGTTAATGGTTTTAAATTACTTTTATTTCCTTATGCAAGATTTCGACAAGTTCTTCAATGTTTTCAGGGTCAATAAGCTTGCACTCTTTTCGTTTAGGCGGTAAGTAATGTTTGACGGTTGTCGTTAGTGGCTGTATTCCTGCGGGTTGCTCAACAGAAAATGGTTTTGTTCGTGCTTGCATTATTCCTCGCATTGAGGGGAGCCTTGGCTCAGCAAGATATTCCACTGCCGTTATAACAGCAGGCATCTCTGCTTTCAAATAAACACGTCCACCTTCTATTTCACGAACTATGTCCAGTTTTCCGTCATCTGTGATGTTCAATTTGTATGTTTCAGGAACGTAAGTATAACCTAGCAAGCTGGCAATGAATCCACCGACAAGACCACCATTATAGTTTATCGTTTCCTTTCCAGTGAAAATTAAATCAAATTGCTCGCCACTCTTCTTTATCCATTCAACTATCTCACCTGCTGCCTGCCATGCATCTTCTGGCTCAACATCAATGCGAACTGCCTTGTCTGCACCTATAGCAAGTGCCTTTCTCAATAACTGGTCCGCTTTATTTGAGTCCACAGAAATCACTGTTACTTCAACATCCTGCCTTTCGTCTTTGAGGTCCATTGCCTTAGCAAGAGCAAACTCATCATAAGGGTTAATAATGAATTGGACACCTTCTTCCTTGTATTTCTTGCCATCATCAACGAAGTCTATTGGAGCCGTTGTGTCGGGCGTCCGTGCAATCGCTACCAGTATCTTCATTGTTCTGAATTTTACATTTAGTTTAGTGCAAATATAGGCAGGTTAAATGAAAAGGGATATGCTAAATGTTGAACGCCTGAAAAAGTTTATTGCAGAGGAAAATCTCTTATTTAAAGGGCAACCTGTTTTGCTTGCGGTCAGTGGAGGCGTTGACTCAGTAGTTATGGCACACTTATTTTACGAATGTGGGGAATTTCCATTTGGAATAGCCTATTTTAATCATATGCTAAGACAAGACAGTCATTATGATGAGGTTTTTATTCGTGAATTAGCCTTTCATTATAAAGTGCCATTCTTTATTGGAAGAGGCAATGTTCGTGAATTTGCTCAAAAGCATAAAATGTCTATTGAAGAAGCAGGAAGACACCTGAGGTACCAATGGCTTGATGAAGTTCGTCGTAAACACGGGTATCATTACATTGCAACCGCACACCACAGAAATGACCTTATAGAGACAGTACTAATGAATCTAATAAGGGGCACAGGATGGAGAGGAATGAAAGGAATAGTTCCCAAAAGAGACCACATCATTCGTCCCTTACTGTTCGCTTCTAAAGAGGATATTTATGCCTATGCAAGGGGAAAAAATCTATCATGGCTTGAAGATGAAACAAACTTGGACACCAAGTTCAGAAGAAATTTTATCCGACACAAGATAATCCCACTACTAAAAGAATTGAACCCCGATGTTGACATGGCGATTTATAACCATGCCAGAATAATGCGTGACCTTGAATGGATTGCAGAAGTAACGTTACAACGTCTCAGGAACAGAGTAATGACCAAGAAAAATGGAGAAATATGGATTCCTTTCAGGAAAGTTTTTTCTTATCCTGCTTATAGG
>WFXT01000024.1 GCA_015490475.1 Bacteroidota bacterium | reverse complement strand
TAGAATTGACCTATAGAAAGGGTAACCTGTGGCACATATCTGTTGTAATAAAAGCTACCGATTAAGGACCCTACAGGAATTGAGTACAGCTGTTGCGATTGTATAGACTTATTAGTGCCTCTGTTAATATTGATCCTATGTACGAATAAGGTGTGTCCCTGGGGTCCCCTACCTGAAAATACAATAAATGCTTGACCGATTGTATCCAAACCTCCGTTGATAACAAGCAAAGAATCCTCAATAAGGCAGTAGGCTGATTCCGAAATTGTTATTGTTTGCACTGGTGTATATGGACCAAGCTGAGCCCAGAATGAGTATTGACCATAAAATCGCAATTCGTCATATAATGCATCATAGCCGATATAATTAACTGCTATAACATAGTGAGAGTTACTTTCCACTGTATCAAAAGCTTTCCCTACAACAATTAAATCCTGCAATGTTCCTGATGTAGTATCATAGAAGGCACACACGTCAGTAGCTTCCACCTGAGTAATGGTGTCCACCCAGACCAAAGGAACCTGTGCCATTAGCGAATGGACAAGCAATAAAACAAAAACTATACGCATTTTTATACATTTATGGCTACAAATTAAAAAAACGTGGTTAAAGCAAAATGGTCTCCACTCCAAATGCTATATCATGAAACAAAAGCTTACTGTTTTCATAAGAATCTACTATAACAGAACACTCACACCCCCATAACCTGAACAAAAACAGTTCTGTCCCTCGGGCGAGTGTCAAAATCAATCAGAACTATTTGTTGCCATGTGCCTAAGAGCAGTTCTCCGTTTACGAAGGGAACCACAACAGAGGGACCCACAAGAGAAGCTCGCAAATGAGCTGCTCCATTATCATCACCCCACATCTTGTGATGTTCGTAAGGATACCTATAAGGAGCGATTTTCTCCATAAATTCAGCAAAATCTTTTTTTACCAGTCCGGGCTCATATTCAATGGTAGTAATGCTTGCAGTGGAACCTCTCACAAAAACCACCACACTACCCTCCTCCAATCCGCTCCTCTCAACAATTGCCTGCACATGGTCTGTTATGTTAATAATGTCAGTAAATCCACGGGTGCTTAGATTGATCCTCTCTGTAACAACCTTCATAGTGCATCTATTATTTGCATTAATGAATCATGCACGAGTTTTTTCCACCGTGGAAACTCTGTGTATTCAAAGAACTTAGCTATTTTCCATTCCTGTCCCTTATAGTCATTGATTTCCTTGAAACTCTTAAAATCTTCGGGTCTGTTAGACCACACGTAGGGATGTCCTACCGTTGCCAGCCATTCACCACTCAGATGCAATTGCAACTTTTTAAAAACATCTTTAAACTCCGAAGAACCGATTACTGAAAAATTAAAATTGTGTCCGAACCAGAATACGGTCCTGAAAAAAAGAAAATCACCGTTGGTCACAAGCCTTGGGTAATCAAGCACCACATAAGGACATCGGTTATGATTCATTCCCCGTGTTATGCGTCCAGAATGAACATCAGTGCCTTCAGGCAAAACCTTTCTGAACCTGTCAGCATAAATCAAGAGACTATTTCTAAAATCCTCAAGGTCGGCATGCAGAATATCCATCAATTCACGTGTAGCAATATGATAAACAGGATTTGTCAGGACTGTCCAGTGTGCCGAATTAAGCCTTATCTTTGCCATTGAGTGTAAAGTTATGAAGAAGTTACACAAACTGCTGTTAATATCATTTATACCACCATTTTTTGTGACGCTTTTCATAGCAACTTCAATACTGATTTTTCAATTTGTTTGGAAATACATTGACGAAATAATAGGCAAAGGGATTGCGTGGTCCGTTATCATGGAATTGCTTGGTTGGGCAGGAGCAGGAATGTTTCCCCTTGCTCTCCCTATTGCAGTGTTACTGGCAGGAGTTATGATGTATGGCTCATTGGCAGAAAACAGCGAATTCATAGCCCTTAAAGCATTAGGGATTTCCTATTGGCAAACAGCAAAGTTCATGCTAATAGTTGGAATATTTCTGTCTGTTGGACTGGTTACCTATAGCCATTTCATCTTGCCACATGCAAATTTTAGGTTTTATAGTCTTCTTTATGACATAAGGCAGGCAAAGCCCATACTGGCTATTCCTGAAGGCGTTTTCTACCGTAAACTACGTGGTTTCTTCATTCTCATCAAGAAAAAAGATGATATAACCAACTCTATGGAAGACATTACGATATACCAGTATGACCCACATAATCCACCTGGACCATTGCTCAAAGCACGGTCTGGAACGCTTGAATCAATAAATAAAGGTGATTTTCTAAAAATGACTTTTTTCAATGGTGCTCAATATATAGAAGTTGCAAACCAGCATACTAAGAAGAGTTACAAGCCCTTTGCAATAGTGAAATTCTCACGATGGATAAAATATTTTGACTTGAGAGAGTTTAAATTCAGGAAGCAAAGTGCTGAGATGCTTCGTGGACATTATGAAATGCTCAACCTTGCCCAACTTCAATATGTGGCGGATAGCCTTGAACAACGCATTAATAACATGCCCAGAAAGGCTCTTCAAAAACCATACAGGGCTTTCTTTTCCTTCTTAGATTCAACATTCCCCAAAAGGCTAACACAATCAAAGGAAATAGCCCTACCTACTCCTTCTTACCCACTTGTATTGAAAGCGTTAACTAATGCTTCTTCTGTTCAGCATGAAGTGTTATCAATAAAGCGGTATCAAGAAGGGCTTCGTTCAATTCAAAACAGGTATTTAATATCTCTGCACAAACGACTATCGCTATCCTTTGCAGTTCTATTATTATTAATTCTGGGCACTGCCCTTGGGGCATTGCTAAGGCGTGGTGGGCTGGGTGCCCCCCTTGTGGCTTCAGGCATCACATTCGTAATTTTTTATTTACTCTTTAGCACTGGTGAACGATTGGCACATGAATCAGCCCTTCCCGTGTTTATTGGACTATGGCTTCCAAACTTTATATTTTTGCCAATAACTATTTTGCTTGTATGGTTAATTAACAACGATTACATTTCATTGGCAAAGGGCAGGAAATGAAAATGTTGGAGAAGATAAGATTACCTGACAGATTTGTAATAAAAGCAGTTATTGGCATTGGTTTAGCCATCAATCTGGCATTGCTGATACCAAAGGGTATTGTAGTTCTTTTCATGCAGGATATTCGTACTCCCTTCCTTGACTATGTTATGGAATTGTTTTCTTTTCTGGGACTTGGCATCATGGTGGTTCCTGTCTTAATTTTGGTATGGTGGCGATGTGGTTTTCTACAGTTTATTGCCTCTGGTGGCAGTGCAGTCTTCATGGCTATAATGGTTCAGGCATTAAAACAAGGCTTTAGGGCACCAAGACCTGCTTCCTTCTTTGAATTTTCTCCAGAACCCTACCCCTTTTCTACTCCGCACGAGTGGTTTTCTTTTCCATCTGGTCATTCTGCCACTGCTTTCTTCATAGCAATAACATTATTTATGGTTTTCCGAACCAGAATCGCTTTTATTCTTGCTTTCACCTATGCAGTGCTTGTTGCCATAAGCAGAATATACCTATTTCAGCACTTTTTTATTGATACAGTATTTGGTGCTATCTTAGGCTTTAGTTTTGGATACCTTGCATTTAAAACAGGGATACGGTGCGACGGACGAGAATAATCGCATTGGTTTTGTTCTGGTTGGCGATTTACTTGCCTAACTTAAATCATCAACTCCTTGACCCCTTTGAAACATTATATGTGGAAGCAGGTAGGGAAATGAACTTATTTGACCGTGCCTTCACTCCAGTGGTCAATGGCGAACCCCTTAAGCACAAACCACCCCTATTTTTCTGGATAGAGTCCCTTGCCGTAGGTGACACCATGTCAATGGAACGAAAAGCCAGATTCCCTTCAGTTATGAGCATTATTTTGCTTGGCTTATTAATTTACTCCATGGGAATCTATCTTGGTGAGGAACGACTGGCTCTCTATTGGTCTTTGCTTTTGACAACCAATCTGTTTGCCCTGTTTATTGGCAGGTCTGCTTTGCCCACTGCCCTCCTAATGCTAATTATATTTTTCACGTTGTATAGCATGTTCAGATGGCATCGGGAACGCAAAGCCTCATGGTTATTGCTTGCCATATTATCTACTGTAACATCTTTATATGCTGGTGGCATAATTGCAGTTTTAACCATTATTTTGACATGGTGGGTTGCCTATCCCCTTTTCGTTTCAGATGAAGGCATAAGAAAAATTTTTCCTCTCAAAAAAGGTTCTATTTTCATATTTGGCGTAATAATTACAATTGCCTTAGCATCCTTGGTAGAATACCTTGTTGTCGGAGAAATCTTTATTGTCAATCACATTAAAGGCATTCGGTTGCCTGAATTAAATTCCACAACTCTTATGACGTATGTAATTTTTGCCCTGATTATATTATCTATCGGCATATTTCCCCTTGGTGTTCTCTCAATTGGTCAACTAATGAGAACAGGTCTTGTGGTCAAATTAACAGAAAAGAGACGACGATGGCACTGGTGGATGGTAGCACTGTTTATCATTTCCCTTCTCATGCTTCCCTTTCACGACATCGGCATATCAACATTTCCGCTTATATTAATCCCCCTTTCGTATTTTTCTGCCGATTTTCTGGATTACTTAAGCAGAACCCGAACAAAAGAAAAATTACCGCCCATTCCCACTCTGCTCAGTTTCTTATATGGCATCTTTATGTTCATAATAGGCATTATTCTCATTGTCATCCCAATTATTGGTATGTTATTACCCGAACTGGTTCCTTATATACCTTACAGGTTTTGGCAGGAAGCCCTACAAAGTCCCGTCCATTGGGAAATACCACTTGTGTTCATAGGCTTAACTTTCATAACTGGAAACATTGTGATTATTCAATCATATAAATCAAATATTTTCAAATGGACGTTATATACCACTATTCTCAATGGCGTCATATTTTTCCTTGTTATGGACATTTATGTGCCCCGTTTTATTCACTACTGGCAGGGCGAAATAGTGGAAGTTTACAAGAGCATGCCTGCCGACAAATCACAGGTTCAACCTATTAATTTTACAACACACGCCCACTTGCTATACCTTGGCAATAAAGGATATCCTTTTAACATCAACCTTCCCGCATATAAAATGATTGTGTATAGAAGTCACGATAGCATTCCAGACTCAATAATTCAAAACTTTGTGCCCCTATACGGATATTACTATAAAATAGACACGTTACCCATCTATGCTGAATAACGGAAAACAGTTGGCACATAGAAAACATGTATTTAAAATTGCATTTTTTACAACTGCATTGCTATGGTTATCACTTTCCACCCCTTTCCTTGATTTTGTTTCCGAACATGCATATAATATATGGCTTGGAAATACTGCTCGTAAAGTCCAAGAAACCATACAGGCACTTCAAAACGATATTCAGGCGGGCAACATATCAACCCAATACTACGAGCAACTTGGACTTGAGTGTCAACTTTCAGACACCCTATGGATTGGCACCTTTGACATACTGTGCACAGATTCCATTATCACACATCCTTCGGGAACATATTTATGTGTGCCAGTAACCGACACATTGACCTGTGCAGTGCGGATAATCTCAAATCATCGGCATCTTCCACAGATTAACAAGCCTTTACCCATATGGAAAGTTGGTTTTAACGACGGTTTTTCCTTTGAACAGGATGATACTATATTGCCTATTGTTCAGTTGATTTTGTCGTTTTTACTTTCCCTCTTTACATTGAAACTCTTTCCACAGAGGTTCAAACCCGTTTCAATCATACTATTTATTGCCCTCTTTTTCATAGGCGTTAATAGAACAGGGATTTTATTTTCTTCGGCAATATACGGCATATCTATAATAACACCTTCTCCAGCGATAATAATTACTTTGCTTCTAACACTCATTTTATGGATAATTATATTTATGAATTCACATAATAAGTTGTTAAGATTTATTACAGTTTTGTTTGTCGGTTATTCGCTTTACGTAACCATTGAGATAGTTACATATTATCCATATTTTCCTGTGTTTGCACAACTTCCTTTAATGAAAGGGTCTCCTCTAATTGTGATGATGACATGGCTTTTAGCAATATCTGTCTTTATTTTTGGGCTTAGACAAACGATTAGATTTGCAGGTATTAACTATATAATTCTACTCCCCTTTGCAGTAGCCGTATATTCCACTATTGCCAATACGTTGACTAACATGCTTACAGGACTAACTATTACCTTGCTCTTGTCGGCTATGTTCATTTTTTGGTATAAGGGTTTCAGAGCGAGGAGATGGTTCACATCAATGCTAAGTGGTTCTTTATTAATCAGTCTTCCGTTTAGCATATACATAACAATAATGCTCAAAGAACACGTTTCCAAGCAATTAAAATGGCTTGCAGAAGAGAGCATTCAATGGAGAGACCCACTAATTGAATATGCTTTGCTTAACAATGAACCAATTGAAAGTTTTGATTTTATATCAAATGAGTTTCTTATAGATAGCACAGAAAGGGACATTTTACTAATGGGTTCAACGCAAATAACAGACAACCTGTGGTTCAGATGGCGTCCCTTTGAACTTTCCATATCCTACATATACATTGGCGACACAATCGGCGGACTGCTCAAAGTTAAAATTTTAAAAAAGTTTCTATCGCCTTTTTCTCCATTCAATGCCCTCCTTGACTACCATCACTCTTTACCTCTGCCAGACCTCTCTATTGCCTTATATGAGAGAGACACCCTTCTCATTGCCAAGGGCTCTTATCCATATTCTTATGTGTTGCAACCACACATATCGCACGGTAATTGGCTTCACGAACAAGTATCCACAAACAACACAACACTGGTGTTCTCCCTGCCCTTTATTCCTATTAAAGAAACTTTCCAATGGTTTATTTTTATAACATTACTATCAATGATAGTGTGGAATTTGAGAAAGTGGCGACTTCCTGCTTCCATACACAGACGTTTTGCACTTGGGTTTATTGGTGCCACAACTGTATTATTTGGAATAATAGGTGTTCTACTCCTTGGCTTTTTTGACGAAGAACAAAGGGAACTACAAGAGATGGAAGTTAGACGCTGGCTTGAAGTGGGCAGTCATCAGTTGATATATGATGCCCCAGAAAGCCTATCTTTTACCTTATCAGATGCCGACATAGCCATTTTTAACCTGTCAGGGTGGCTGTCATACACATCACAGCCAGTGCCTTTCCTGCGTGGTTTAAAAGGATTCAGAATGCCATATCACATATGGAAAAAACTTTATTCTGGGAATCCTTATTCCATCTTGATAGAAGGTAATATGTCGGGCACTTCTTTCGTAGAAGGTTACAGACGCTCTATGTGTGGCAATGAACCTTGCTTCCTGTGGTTACCATCCTATGGCTTAAAACTACTATGGGCGAAGGAAGTTTCATGGTGGTTTGTGGTAATAGCAACATTATTTATACTATCATTGATAATTTCATATTATGCATCAAGATGGCTTGCTATATCACTATTACGTCCAATACATAAAATACGAACAGCATTGCTTGAATATGGAAAGGGACACACACCAGAAGTGAACACGTCGGAAATCAGTCCTGAATTGAGACCTGTTGCCAACGCTATAAAGACAATGATTGAGCAACGGAAGAAATGGCATGAACAACAGGTTCAGATTCAGAGATTGAAGGGATGGCAGGCACTGGCACGACAGGCAGTTCACGAAATAAGGAACCTGCTCACCCCCATGAAATTGCTCCTACAAAAAAACATGTTGAAATACCGACAAAATCAAGAAATATACAGTGATTTCCAGAAACTTCATAAACACATTGAACGCATGGAAAAACTAAGTAATGATTTTTCTTCCCTGAGTCGCCTGTCCAGACCAGACCTTCAGCCTGTTCCCATCCACCATTGGCTAAATGAATTCATGCATACAAATCCATTCCCTGTTGAGATTAGCATAAGTGTTGAAAGTGCCACGGTAATAGCCAATTCAGAAGCCCTGTCCATAATTATGCGAAATACTTTGAAAAATGCCATTGAAGCGGATGCAACGCAAATCACCATAGAAGGTAGAAAGGTAAACAATCAATATGTCTTGAAAATAAAGGACAACGGTATTGGAATGGACTCAAAAACCCTTGAAAATATCTTTGTTCCTGAATTTACCAGCAAAAGTTCTGGAATGGGTGTAGGCATGGCAATAGTAAAGCACCTAATCAACAGTATGAAAGGAGACATTGAAGTTTTTAGCACAAAGGGACAAGGAACAACAGTGGTGATTTATTTGCCCCTTCAGACGCCCTTTGCATAGAAACGCAGGACACATTATAGTTCTACAAAAAGTTCTATGATCTATATTGCAAATAAGGCTTTATTGTCCTGCCTTCAGAATTTCATTTTCTTCCTTTAGTTTTTGCACTTGCATTTCCAGTTCACGGATTCGCCGGTCGTATTCCTTAAGTAATTCAATTAAATAGATACTCATAAGTTGATAGTGAATGCTTTCTGGTTCTCCTTTTTCGTTGTAATAGACCAGTGCTTTTAGTCCTATGGAATCCAATTGTTCGGCGATATATCCAATCGCTTGATGCCCAGATTGTTTATATGTGAATTGTTTCGGTTCCAGATTTAGTATTTTATGCCAATCGTCTTTAAATGGTTGAATATTGTCCTTATATCGTGCCGATGACGATGCATAATAAATTCCTCCTGTTGTAGAGTTATATACTAAAGTGGCTCCTGTTCCTGCTGTGAGCCCTGCAACAGCCAATTTAGTTGGTGGATTGGCAAGCCCTATGCCAACGTTTCCATTAGAGTGAAGTATTGTAACCCTTGACGTTCCAGCAGTAGCAAGGACTAAATCTGCACGCCCATCGGTACAGCTGGTGCCTCCGTCACAGTGAGAAGATAGTATGTCAGGAACTCCCGCACCATTTTGAACCCCCACATAAACGTGTTTATTGAAGAAGAACCGTGGGTTATTGGTATAAATATGTGCTCCGAAAGCATTGGCAGTGCTAATCCTGACCCAACCATTTGTATTTTCCACTTGAAACGTCCAATTGCTCGCTGGTGTTTTAGCCACAACTTTAGCACTGGTTCCAGCAGCCACTAAATACACATCCCTGCCTCCAGCACCATTATCATAAGAATAGAATACTACGTCATCTCCATCACCATAAAAAGTGCTTGTATTATTCCACATTATACCTCCCCAAAACTGAGCAGGGTCTCCAAGCCTGATAAACCGATATAACGTTCCGTCACCCAGGCCGGGCCAGAGATAATTAGCATCAACTGTTCCTTCCACATGAAGAGCATGTTGGGGGTTGTCAGTTGCAATACCCACCATCCCCCAATTGGCGTTTGGCTTTGGTGTCAGGACGAGTGCTGTGTCCCACCCCGTTCCATCATCGTCAATAACCATGAATCTAAGTCTTGGTGTTGTTCCTCCTGTTTGAGCATCAGCAACAACTAAAGCGGTATTATAGTTAGCACCCCCATCAGTTAAAGCATCAAAAAAGATTCCGGCATCGGCACCAGCGGGACCAACAGCATCAAGTGTAAGAAGGTGCCCATGGATCCCGGGGGTGTCTTCTACTTCAAAAGGTCCGAAAGGTGTTGTCGTATGAATGCCGATATTCCCTGTTGCAGGGTCTTCATAAATTGCCGAATTGCAAAGGTCCGTGCCAGTCCACTTCTGAATAAAGTTCGCTGAAGCAGTTGCACAAAGGGGTGCAAGGAATCCTGGTCCTGGGGTT
>WFXT01000023.1 GCA_015490475.1 Bacteroidota bacterium | reverse complement strand
TATGAATGCTATTAGCATAGAAAAAGGAATGGCGAGAGCGACGAAAATCGCTTCTCTGAAGCCCATAAACAACGTCATGATAAACAAAACAAGTATCAAACCAGAAATGATACTATTTTCAAGGTTGCTTACTTGCTCTTTAGTATGTTGAGACAAGTCTCCAGTAATGTGAATTTTTACGTCAGTTGGTAAATGTTGTTCCTTGAAATCATTTACAATTTCACGTGTTCGTTCCGATAATTCAATTAGATTAGCACCTTTCCGCTTTTTTACAACAAGGGAAACAACCTTTTTGCCATATAGTCTTGAGAAGGTTTCAGGTTCTTCCATTTGAAATTTAATCGTAGCGACGTCTTTGAGTAAAACAACGTGTTCTCCTGCTTGTCTGATGACTATATTTTCAAGTTGCGAAGGACTTTCAACATTTCCTTTAACACGCAATGGTTTAACTAAGCCATCTGTCTTTAATTCACCTGCAGAAATAGTAAAATTGGCTTCTCTAATGGCTTTCACCACTTCCATAAGGGTCAGGTTCCTTGCCAGTAGTGAGGGCAGGTCAATAAGAACAGCAACTTCCCTGTCCTGAACCCCAGCAATATCTATTGTGCTTACATGTTCAATAGATTCAAGGGCATCTTTTAAGTCTTCTGCCCACTTCTTCAATTGGCTTTCATCATAGTTCCCGGAAATGTTTACTATTAGGGCAGGACGCAACTCTGCTATATCCAATTTAGAAACAGTTGGTTTTTGTGGCATGTCAGAAGGCAGGTCTCCCCGACTGTACAATTCATCAATTTTGTTCTTGACTTTGTCATACGCTTCGTCCATATCGTAGTTATATTCAAATTTGGCTATAGTAATAGAGGCACCTGTCTTTACGACGCTCTTTATTTCAACGACACCTTCCAGTTTCTTCAATTCATTTTCAATGGGTTTGACTATCAGACGCTCTATCTCTTGGGGTTCATAACCGGGATATGAAGCCCTAACAAAGACCTCCGGGAAGGACACATCAGGGAAATTCTCCCGTGGTAGGGATAAGTATAAAATTATCCCCCCTATTAAGGCAAGCCACGTGAATAAAACAACAGTTTTTTGATTATTTAATGCCCATGTAGTTATACCAAATGTTCTCTTCATTGTTTGTTTTCTTTAAGAATTCTCACATGTTGCCCTGCAGACAAAGATCTGGCTTCCAGACCCACGATAAATGCTCCATCAGGAATACCTGAGTCAATAACGAGTGTTGTGGAAGTGGAGGCAACTTCACGAATTCGAACAGACTTTAAAATGAAAATGGTGTCTTGGTTTGAGTCTGTTGGTTCAAGAATCATTACCGTGGGCTTACCATCTGAAGACTCCACAACTGCATATCTCGGCACAATAGCCACCGAATCATACCTTTTAACATAAATGTGTGCCACACAACTCATATTGGGCACAGCCTGACATCGTCCTTCCGGTTCAACACGCACAAATACAGACCTGCTCCGTGGTTCTACATAAGGGCTTACATACTTAACTATTCCTGTGTCTGTGCAACCCAATTGCCTATATTCAAGAACTACCTTCTGTCCTCTTTTGAGTAAAGGATAGAAACTTTCGGGAACATAAGCATCCACAAAGGTTTTCCCATGTCCAACTATGTTGACAACAGGAACTTGAGGCATTGCCATCTGTCCCAACCGAACATAAATACGGTTGACATACCCTGTTATAGGACTAACTACGGTGGTCTTTTGTAACTGTTCTTTTAATAAGTCAAGTCTTGATTTGAGAGCATCTCGTTGTGTTCGTGCCTGCAAATAGGCAATCTCACTTCCAATACCCTGTTCATATAGTCTTTTCTGCTTAATAAATGTGGATTCTGCTAACTCATATTGAGTCATCACTTCCTGAAACTGTTTCCTAAGAAGTTGGTCATCTATTTTGACAAGTGGCGTCCCTTCTTTAACATAATCCCCTTCGTTAACGTATATCTCAACTACTTTCCCTGAAACTTCCGAATGAACATTTACAGCCCTCTGGGACGCAACATTGCCATAAGTAGTTATATAGTGGTCATAGTGTCCGTATTTGATTGTTATGGGTTTTAGCGAAGGAATTGGATTTTTCTTTTCATTCTTACTTTTATCTTTATGGGCACATCCCACTATTACAAGAAGTATGGTAGCCAATAATCCGCTTGCCTTATTCATTTGTGTAGTCTTTTAAGAAATTCAATAGTTTCTCTTGCTTAATTATCAGTTCTGCCAGTGTTATGTAGTAGTTTTGCAATTCAGCGAAGAAATTTCGTTGTGC
>WFXT01000022.1 GCA_015490475.1 Bacteroidota bacterium | reverse complement strand
TCAGTAATCTGGTCTGGGGGAAATAAAGGATGGCTATATGGAAGAAAGTTAACAATTGCATCAATTAGTTTGTCCAAGCCTTCACCTGTAAGGGCAGATCCCGTAACCACTGTCCCTTCCGTAAACCTTTCTTTTAACCACTGCTCCCATTGTGATCTCAATGCCTCCACTCTATCAGCACTGATAGTGTCCGTTTTGTTGACCATAACAACCACAGGCATTTTTGTTTCCTGCATTAACTTAACATACTTGCTTAAGGGATTCTCATTCCATAATTCTATATTATCCTTTGGCTCTGTCATCAATAAAATGACATCTGCATCCGAAAGGGCTTTCTTAACCTGCTTCATCATTCTATTGTGCAGTTCATAGGCAGGGTCTATTACTCCCGGTGTGTCAGCAAAAACAATCTGGTAATTTTCACCATTAACAACACCAAGAATTCTACGTCTTGTAGTCTGTGCCTTAGGCGTCACAATGGATAACTTACTTCCTGTTAACGAATTAATGAGAGTTGACTTACCAACATTAGGACGCCCTATAATGGGAACAAGACCTGCTTTAAACCTCTCCGTTTCCATAGTATTCATAGCGATACGTAATAGGATGCTAACTAAGCAACCCTATCTCCAATAGTAACGTCAATCAACTATTGCCTTCCAGAGTCTTTAAGTAGGCTACTATATCCGTGATTTCCTCTTCTGTTAAGATATCAAATCCTCCCTTTGGTGGCATAGGAATGCCTGTTTTATTTTCCGGATGATTAGCGGGTCTGCCCTCTATAACAAATTGAACCAGCTCTGCATTGCTTTTGCTCTTAACGAATTCATTATTCACAAGAGAAGGACCAACGCCCTGAATTCCTTTAGCATCCTGACCATGGCAAGCAGAGCAATATTGCTTAAACAGTTGTTCTCCCTTGGCAGGGTCTCCCGTCGCTTCAGCCACTTCTCCTTCTGCTGGCTGACTGCCCTCCGCTGCACTTTCTTGTTTCACCTGTTCTGTTTGCTCAACCTTTTGAGTTTCAACAGTTGCTTCTGAATCCTCTGATTCTCCGCCACAGGCACCAAGCATCAATGCAAGCGCTAATGTCAATGTTACTTTCTTCATCACTATTCCTTTTGTTTAGTTCAACTTGGCTATACAAACATTGGTTCCTCAATGAAGCCATGTTTCATTTAGGTTGTTTATGTTAGTGAAAAAATTTCATTATGGATTGGATGAAGTCCCTACGCAAAATCTTCAACGAAAACAGAACACTAACACTAACCACACAAGGAAAGGAAGGACCGTGGAGTGCTAAAACCTTTTTCGCAGAAAAAGACGGTTACATATACGTAGCACTGGAAAACAGCACAACCTACAGAAACATAAAAGAAAATCCACAGGTTGTATTTGTAATTGAAAGAGGCAAGCCAGACCGATTCTTACAGGGAATAGGAATAGCAGAGGACCTTGGCAAGATAGACGACGTACCGGAAAAACATCTGTTATTAAACAGAAACCTGGAACTGCTTGCTTTTATTAGATTTATCCCTGACGTACATGTTATAAGAATCAAGCCTGTCAAACTGTTCATTTCTGATTTTTCTGGTGAATGGAAACCAAGAATGGAAGTTGACATTACAGATGACGTCTTGCGTGAATTTGCGATTAAATATCCTGTTCGTTCTCCACTGTGGAAAAGACTTTTCCTTGCCACTCGCCCGTTCTCCTTCACTGTTACAATCTTTTCTATTCTAATAGGGTCCCTCTTAGCACCTCAAATAGACGGTCTGTGGCTACTCCTAACTTTATTAGGTGGAATTTTCGTCCACGCCGCTATTAATGTACTTAGTGACTATAATGATTGGAAGCGTGGTGCCGACACATGGCGGGTGTTGGGTTCATCCAGAATGCTCGTTGACAAACAATTAAGTCCTAAGGCTCTTCTTTTGTGGGGATGGCTCTTGTTTTTAGTGGCTATAGGCATCGGAATAAGCGTTTACTTTTTCAGGACAGAACACATTGGCTGGATAATTCTGGCAGGAGCATTTCTCGGACTATTTTACACCATGCCTCCTATTGGGTTAAAGTATAGAGCCTTAGGTGACATTGCTGTTTTTCTGGCTTTTGGACCTCTTATGTCTCTGGGAGCATGGATCATTCAGACACAGGAGCCATTCAGCTGGGAACCTGTGCTGGCTTCCATACCCCTTGGTTTATTAACCATCGCAATCTTGCACGCAAACAATTATCGTGATATTGAAGATGACCGCCGTGCAGGTTATGTTACTATGGCTGGATTACTTGGACCTCGTGGCAGTGCATGGTATTACACATTCCTTATCATTGGTGCTTATGTATCCCTTTTAGCAGTAGTACTGGCAGGCTATTTAACTCCGTGGGCACTGCTCGCCTTCCTATCTCTACCGTGGGCAATCAAAAACATTAAAATTGCATTGCGTCCCCAAAGAGTGGCATTCTTCTTCCTTGACCTCCTCACTGCCCAGTTACACATGTTCTTCGGGCTGTTTATGACCGCTGGATTACTGCTGGACAGAACAGGTTGGTTTAAAAAGGACATAAAGTCACCATAACAACTTTAGCATCTTAGCAGTAGAGGGAATAAAACCATAGTGTCACCAGAATTGTAAAGTAATTAACCAACCTGCATACATATTACTCTCCTACCGGAAATACAGAATTCTTATCAAACATCAACGGAGTTTCTGGAAAATCTTGACTGGTTAGTTGCTCAATTAAATTAAACGCTCGGTTTAAAGAATCAATATGCACACCTGTGTGTTCATCCTGATATATGGACACTACCTCTGCTTTTAAGAACTTGCCGGTGGTATCAACATAAATTTTCAGGATTGGGGCAATTCCGTTGGGACCAGACAGGTTGAAGCGCTTATAGGTTGCAAAATTGCCAAGGCTATATGC